>NZ_JAWRHZ010000054.1:0-4455 GCF_040308045.1 Proteiniborus sp. | reverse complement strand
CAGGAGTTTCAAATCCTGTCTTTCTTAAGTTAGGTAATTCTTTTAATGCGACTCTAATCTGTTTCATATAAGGTTCTAATGCAATATAACTACTCAAAGGTACAAATACTATAATGTCTATAATCCTTTGACCTAGCTTATTTGATTGAATTGAAGGTATTTGAGTACCTTCTTTAACTACACAATAAGTTTTATCACAAGGCCCTTCATGTTGTCCTGGTGCATATGGATTTAATCCTTTTTCTTTTAATTTATCAAATATTACTTTCCACATCTAAACCACCACCAGAAATATATTTATTGCTATGTGCAAAGCTTGGTCTATATAAAGATATGTCGTTAATGCCTTGTCTTTATTTTTAGCAGTAGCTTTTTTATAATCTATAATTATATGACTTATCAATAAAACCATAGCTTTCCACGTAGCAAATAACCCTAACAAATTTAATGTCAATGCTACAGTTAATCCATATATTATTGAATGTGCCAATAAGCTATACCAGTATTTCCCCTTTGTTTGCGCTAGGAAGTCACATTGTAGTGGATAATCTGCAATATAATGTGCTAATATAATCCATAATATGTTTTCCATCATTTCACCAGCCTTTGATACCCTTTTATTACTTCAGGAGCATTCTTTTGTATAGTAGGTACAAGTATTGCAAATCTCTTTTCATGAGCTAATTCCAAGTATACTGAATAATTCATATTTCCACTTAAAGAAATTACTGCATGCTTTCCTTTCCAACCAAAATCACCACGAATACTATTTCTAGCATTACTGGTCCTATCCGTCCATGGAGCATTGCCCTTTGCTTCACCTTCCATTTTCTTAGCAGCAGTATCTGCATATAAACCTATGGCTGATCTAACCTTATTCTCTACCATCTTTGTATTGAAATTATTAGTTACCTTTATACTCATTTAATCACTTCCAATTCAATCTGTTTGCATATGTCTTTGTAAGGATTAACAAATAGAACTTTATAGATCTTGCCTTCATAGATAAATTTATCTCCTTCTATTATCTGAGAATCACCTTTTACTAATATCTTTGTAACACTTACGCCTACATAAGTGGTACCATAATCAGTTACTACTTCTCTTCTTGCTTTTCTGTCATAAAAGGTTACTGTTTCAGTTATTTCTTTTACTTCAATAATGGATCCACCATATCCATCATCAGTTTTTATTTCTCTTTTTATAGTGATAGTAGCAGGATTGGCATTAATGAGTTTTTCTATATATTTTTTATAATATAAATTAACTCCCATCTGCTCTCACCACCACTCCGGTCATATTTGTTCTAAAGCCACTAGCCAACATTAGAAAGTGCTTCCCAGGAGAGGGTATAGTTATATCTCCTAGTTTTATTTCTTCTATTCCTGCCTTAGTTAGGCACAACTCTTTAGCAATAGATTCAAGTGTAATTCCATATTCGATATCTATTTGTTCTATTCTTGATGATAAATAATCATCCGTAAAATAAGGATAATTCTCTTCATCAATCATTGACTTTAGCTTTTCTAAATCAGTCATATTATTCACCTGCCAATGCAGATATTAATTCCTCTTTTTTCATCTTGGAATAACCTTCTATTCCTTTTTCTTTTGCCAACTCCTTTAATTCCTCTACTTTCATATCTTCTAGAGATCTAATTGTATTTTCTTGAATTGCTAACTCATGAGCTTCTTCAATATCTTCAATAAATTCTTCTCCAATTAGTGGTATCTCTTCTGTTTTTTCTTCGATTACTTCATATCCTTTGTTTTCAAACCAATTTATTAACCATTTATCATCAGTTTCTCCAACACCATCAACAAAAGATACACCAGCGATTAAGCCAGTGTATCTCTTATTAGGTGCATATATCTTAGCCATATATTACACCACCTTATTTTACTTTAATATTTCTTAAAACACCTGCTGATCTAGTTGCTTTTAAAGCTACCGCTGCAATCATTTCTACTTCACCTTTCTTAACTGCTCCAGGAGTCTTAAAATCAGGTAAGTAAGTACTAATTATCTTGTTACCTGTCACAGTTGCACCATGGAACCCATCTAAGCCTAATCTTACTGCATATAAATCAGATAAACCTGTTACTGCAGTAGCGCCATCAGGCTTTCTTGTATCAATGATAGGAGCTGTTGGAACTGCTAATCCTGCTTCATTTACAAACCAACCTAGATCCAGCAAAGGAATCCCATCATAAGCGTCTACTTTTCTACCAAATGCATCTTCTGCTGGTGTCAAATAACCAGCTCTTCTTGCTACTGCTTTAATCTTAGTCATAAGTTTGCTATTTCCTAATAGAAATGTTGGTTTCCCATCTAATTCTGATAGGAAATTATCTAATTCATCTAGTAATAGCTTGTAATTTGTATCTACTGCAGCTGAGTCTGATAAGTCAATATAAGTATCAGTTCCTACTTCTGTTGAACTTCCCACTAATGCCTTATCTAATCCATCAAAAGCTTTAGAATCTACTGCTGAATCCCCATTTATTACTGTGTAATGGAATAGATTAGTTGCAGCTTTGATTTTTTCATTCAATTGGAAGTTTACTTCGTCTACTGCTCCTGATGTTTGAGCTATAACTCTATCGATATCGAATGATCCACCAAATATTTTAAGTTTTACTGAATGGTCTTCTCTATCTGCTACTTGTGGAGTGTATTCAGTATTAATTGCTCTGAATCCTGCCTGTGCTGGTGTCTTTAATCTTACATAACCATAAGTAAGAGTGGATCCACCAGTACCTGGTGAAACTGAATCATCAAATATCATTCTGTCTAGTAATAATGAGCTTCTCCTAAACTCATCTATAACCATTTGGTCTACTTTATTGGCCATACCAACTTTGGCCTGTTCTAATGTAATAGGCATAAATTATCTCTCCTTTTTTATTTATTGTAGTATTGTGCTAATGCAGAACCTAAACTTTCTGCTGGGGGGTCCTGTTTTCCTTTACCACCATTACCTAAACTTCCTCCAGTACCATCAGGGCCTTCTTCCTTGAATAAAAAAGCTTTGCTCTCCTGAATAGTCTTTAGTTGCTCATCAAGCCCTGTAATTTTACCATCATCACCAAGAATAAGCTTTGTCTTATCAAATAACCCTGCAACTAAATCTTCATCATGTACCTTGCCTGCTATGGATAATTTAATAGCATTAGTAAGTTGAAGATCCTTTAATTCTTTTTCATATGTCTCTTTAGCTGTTTTATTTTCTGCTTGCAATGTTTCAATTTGTTTTTGTAAGTCTTCCGCATCAATTTTCTTTAAATTTTCTAATTGTTTGTCTCTATCATCAAGATCTTTTTCAAGCTTCTTCTTAGTTTCTGATAGAGTGTTATAAGTTTCTTTCGGTACTGCATTTTTAGGAAATTCTGTATTAACCTCTTTCATTAATTCTTCTTGATTTAATACTCCATCCTTCGTATGCTTTTCGATTAACTTTCTTAACCATTCCATTTATTCACTACCTCCAATAGCATATTTATACAGGTTGCTCCCTGTTAGGAGTTTCGTTGTTCTTTATGCTCTTCAACCTTTAAAAAAGAGCAAAATAAAAGCACCTACTTAGTAGATGCCTCAACTCTTTTTCTTAAATTGTCCATATCGTTTCCAATTTCTTTTTTCAGCTTATTAATCTTCTTTAATGATGTTAGCTTTCTAATTCTAAATTGCTTCATTCTTATGTCTTTATCAGTATAAAATGCAATATATTCTTTGCCACAGTGGGGACATTTGAAGTAAGTCTTTTCTATCCCATTCCCCAGTTTTTCAACTTCAAACCTATCAAGATCAAATTCTTTCTTGCATCCATCTTTAGCATCGCATGTTACTAACAATTCTTTCACCCCTTATAACCTTTTAAAAGCAAAATAATCTCCATATTCATTATACCATTTATCCAATTTAGCATTACTTCCTCCTTCTACCCAATCTCTTAATTCATTTGCTACATCATCAAGGCTTTTAGTTATTACTGGTATCATTGTACATAATCCGTTTGGTCACGGATGGTCAAGGGGTACATCCTTGACCGGAAACACCTCCCCATGTCGTTCCACACATAATTCGCATGTCCTGCCATGTATTAATGCACTTCTCCATTCAATTCCTTCTACAAATGGATTTATATTACTAGATTGAATTGTACTCGTTTGATATGCATGGTTTATACTAGTCCTTGCTAGCCTCATAGCATTATAATCTACTTTTTTATTTTTAAGATGAGGATAGCACTTACCCCATGTAGCAGGTCTTTTGGCTATATCTTTCACATACGTTTCTAAGTCTTTTGCTAACTCTATTGCTGATTTCTTTTCTAAAATAGCTCTATTGATAACATATTGAATATCCTTTTCGAACTCATTCCCATAATTCCATATTCTTTGAGATAATGTTTTATTATCTTTATAGAGATTGCCTGAAATAATATCCTTTAC
>NZ_JAWRHZ010000053.1:0-29488 GCF_040308045.1 Proteiniborus sp. | reverse complement strand
TTACTTCTCCAAAGCCGTATCTTTTGTTTAATACTGTTGTGATTGCTGCTGTTAATGTTGTTTTACCGTGGTCAACGTGTCCTATTGTTCCAATATTTACGTGTGGCTTGGTTCTTTCATATTTTGCTTTTGCCATTTTTTTATTCCTCCCTACTAAACATTTTAAAAATAGCTAATATGTATTAGCATTAATTAATAAAAAAACTTACATAAATCTATTATGTCAAAACTCTTATAGTCATAGAAAACACATCCGGGTGTTTCCCTATGTTTTCACTAGTTGGAGCCCACGACCGGACTCGAACCGGTGACCTCTTGCTTACCATGCAAGTGCTCTACCTCCTGAGCTACATGGGCATTTGTTGCCATCACTTAGATAATTTTACTATCAGCTTAATTTTATGTCAATAGGCAAAATATTGAATGGAAAATTATATGTCTTTAACCTCTAAGTATCTTTCTAGTTTTCTTTTTACTCTTTGGAGGGCATTATCTATTGACTTAACATGTCTATCTAAGTCTACTGCTATTTCTTGATAGGATTTACCTTGAAGATATGACATCAATACTTCCCATTCAAGATCACTTAAGATTTCACCAATTTTGCTCTCAATACTTTTTAGCTCTTCTCTACTTATAATTAGCTCCTCTGGGTCAGTTATCTTAGCACCAGTCAAAACATCAAGAAGGGTCCTATCTGATTCTTCATCATAAATCGGCTTATTTAATGAAATGTATGAGTTTAAAGGTATGTGTTTTTGTCTTGTAGCAGTTTTAATTGCAGTTATTATTTGCCTAGTTATGCATAACTCTGCAAATGCCCTAAATGAAGTAAGCTTGTCCTGATTGTAGTCGCGTATAGCTTTGTAGAGACCAATCATACCTTCTTGAATAATATCTTCTTTGTCTGCACCAATTAAAAAATATGATCTTGCTTTAGCTCTTACAAAGTTTTTGTATTTTTTAATAAGGTATTCCAATGCCTCAGGATCACCATCTCTAGCATCATCAACTACCTTTTCATCATCCATAGCATCGTATTCATCTACTGATAAATCCTTATAAATACTTAATCCCACCAGCATCCCCTCCAGCAAAATGTTGAAAACGTTTCATGCATACACTCATTATATATATATTTGATATTCCAGTCAAGGTATTTACTTATTCTTTCTAAGTTTTTCGAGCTTCTCTAATGTTTTCTTGTCTAGTCGGCCCATTAAAAGGTCGTTTGTTTCATTAACTTTTTCATTTTTCTTTCTAATTATTTCTTTATAATGCTCGACTTCAAGTTTTAGCTCTCTAGCTGAAATTCGGGTTCCCCCTCTACCCATTACCACCTGTTGTTCAATCCAGTCAGACGTAGCCACCCTGACTTTTTTTGTTCTCCCAATCGCATCCAGAGTTCTTTCTATATAGTGGTCTGCAGTTTCCTTCTCTTTTGTATATACAACATCAACACCTTTAAAGGTTTCTTTTTTTTCCATGCTTCCTTTTACAAGATGTGCATCAAATACTACTATTACTTTTATGCCAGTAAAAGATTGATACTCAGCTAGTGTTTCTATTAGCTCATTTCTTGAAACTTCTAAGCTTTGCTTTGATAGTTGTCTTAGATTGCTCCAGTTATTTATGATATTGTACCCATCAACAAACAGGTACTCTTTAACGTTACTCCTCATGTCATTACTTTAGACCCCTTTGTCTTAATACTTCATACATTATAACTGATGCAGCAACTGAAGCGTTTAAAGAAGCTACTTTCCCGGCCATAGGTATTTTAACTAAAAAATCGCATTTTTCTTTTATTAATCTTCCTATTCCTTTGCCTTCGCTACCTACCACTATTGCTATAGGACCTGTAAGGTCTCTTTTAAAATAATCTTGCTCTCCACCCATATCTGCTCCGTATATCCATATCCCTTTTTCTTTGAGTTCTTCAATTGTAGAAGCAATATTAGATACTTTCGCAATATTTATATGTTCTACTGCCCCTGCTGAAGCTTTAATTACAACTGGAGTTAGACCTACTGCTCTTCTTTTGGGAATTATTACTCCATGTGCTCCTACACATTCTGCTGTACGGATAATTGCCCCTAGATTATGAGGATCTTCTATTTCATCTAATATTATAATGAAAGGATCTTCATCTCTATCTTCTGCAACTTTTATTATATCGTCTACTGACTTATATGAATATGGTGTAACTAGTGCTATTACTCCTTGGTGAGCTTTAGTTTCTGACATTGCATCTAGTTTTGCTTTTTCTACATATTGTGTTACTATCTTTTTGTCTTTGGCCATTCCTATTATTTTTTGTATAGAGCCTTGCTCTGAACCTTTAGCGATTAGTATCTTATCTATTTCTCTTCCGCCTTTTATGGCTTCCATTACTGGATTACGCCCTTCTACATAACCTTCTTCTCTCATCTCTTCACCTCGTATAATTATTTCTGTGGTGCCGGTAAAATTTTAATACAATACACGCTCTCGGTTTCGGTCACGAATAATTCTACAGCTCATTCCGGTATTAAATCCTACAACTTGCAAACTCGCTTCGCTCAGACAGTGCAAGTTGCTTAACGGATTTATTACCTCCATTCGCTAAGAATTATAGTCGTGCCCTGCAAATGTTCGCTTAGTATTATATTAAAATTTTACAACTGTATTATCGCTAGTAATTATTCTATCCTGCCAAATCTATTCTTAAGTTATTTTTTCTAAAGAGTTTTAAACTTTTCCCTTACTTCTTTCATCTTTCCGCAACTCATATTTCCTTCTGGGCATGGGCCATTTACGCAGCCTGGGCCGCAGTATTTAAATAGTGATGGTGCTACTTCTTTTACTTGTCTTAGCATTTCTGTTGCTAACTCTCTTATTTCCCATTGTGCTCTATTACAGCATCTTTTATTAAAAAAATTAAATAATGCTCTTGCATTCATTGTAAACACAATTTTTGTTTCACATGCATTAGGAAATACATATCTAGCATCTTCAATGGCTTTTTTTTCTGCATCTTTTCTGGCCTTGTCCTCACTATTGCCAGCTTGTATAAGTTTTTCATAATGCTCGTTATATAGTATATCAGTTAGTTGATTGTAATATTGTTGATCCTGCTCCATTGCTTCAATGAACATTGCTTTAGCTTCTGGTACAGCTTCTATTGATGGTGGAATTATGTACTCAAATTGTTGAAGTTTTACATATCTTTGAGATTGTTGAGAGTATGATGCTCCAATTCTATGCCTTACTGGCTGATGAGTCAGAACCCTACTTATACCTTCTACTCCAAATGTAAAGGAAACATGTTCTACTGGTGATTCATGTCCTAAGCTCATAAGCATTTCAATAAAGCCTTGAGTTTTTTCATCATCAAGTTTTTCTTCAATATTTTCTACACCTACTTGGGAATAGCATAACTTTGCAGAAGCAGCCACAAGTTTTTCTGGTTCTGGAGTATATCTTAGTAAGCTTACCTTAAGCATTTATTTTTCCCCCTTTTATTTACGTTCACCTTCATCTATTATCATACTAAAAATCTCTAAAATTCTTTCGTATCTTCCCATAAGATATAAAAAGCCTATTAATGTTTCAAAGCCAGTCGCATACCTATAATCCAAAAGATTTGCATTTTTAGGTGCAGAGCCTGATTTTGCATTTCTACCTCTCTTTACCATTTGCCACTCTTCTTCTGTAAGCTTATCCTCTAAATAATGGGTTATATCTGCTTGAGCTTTAGCCTTTACATATTCTATGGCCTCTTTATGAAGCTCATTTACTGAAATGTTTTTCATTCCTATTAAGTATGTTCTTATGAAGAGCTCATATACAGCATCTCCTATGTAAGCAAATTGCAGGGGAGATAGCATCTTAATGTCTACTCCCCAGTCTTTGCTTATACTCTTAAACCCATCAAATAAATCTCTTTCCATATATTATCTAACCCTCTTCCACTTAACTCCATCTTTTGTATCCTCAAGTATTATCCCTTTTTCTTTTAAAGTATCCCTAATTTGGTCTGCTAGTTTAAAATCCTTGTTCTTTCTAGCTTCCATTCTTTTATCTATAAGCTCTGCGATTTCTTCGTCTAGTAGTTCATTTTCTTTATTTAATATGCCTAAAATCCCACTAAGTTCTGTTAATATATCGTGTATAAATATGACTAGTTCTCTAGGAGAATCTTGGCTTAGTTTAGTATTTCCTTCTTTCACCATCTCAAATAGTGCGGATATTGCGTCAGCAGTATTTATATCGTCTTCCATACTGTCTATAAATTTTTTCTTTAATTCAGTTATTTCTTCTTTTATTTTATTGTCTTTGTCATTTAAAGCTTTTTCTTTACAATTATCCATCAAATATTCAAGATTATTTTTACCATTATATAATCTATCAAGACCATTCTTTGCCTGCTCCACAAATTCTCTACTAAAGTTTACAGGCTTTCTGTAGTGTGCTGATAAAATGAAAAATCTCAATACTTCTAAATCAAATTCCTTGCTTATTTCTCTAACAGTAAAGAAATTCATTAAGGATTTCGACATTTTTTGATTTTCAACATTTATCATAGCATTGTGAAGCCAGTAATTTGCAAAAGGTTTCTCAGTGAGACTTTCACTCTGGGCTATTTCATTTTCATGATGTGGAAACTGCAAATCTTCTCCACCAGCATGAATATCAATAGTATCCCCTAAATATAATCTCGCCATTACAGAGCATTCTATGTGCCATCCTGGTCTACCTTTTCCCCATGGACTATCCCATGAAGGCTCTCCTGGTTTTGCAGCTTTCCAAAGAGTAAAGTCTATAGGATTTCTTTTAATCTCATTAACCTCTACTCTTGCTCCTGATATTAAATCTTCAATGTTTTTCTTTGATAGTTTCCCATACTCATCAAGCTTAGTAACATCAAAGTACACATCACCATTAACACTGTATGCATAACCTTTGTCTACTAGCTCTTTAATAAAGCCTATTATTTCAGTTATATGCTCAGTAGCTCTAGGATGATTAGTTGATTCTTCTTTTAAAAGCAGTCCCTTTGCATCTTTTAAATACTCACCAATAAACTTTTCTGCAATTTCTTTTACAGTAGCTCCTTCTTCGTTTGCTTTATTTATAAGTTTATCATCTATATCAGTAAAATTCACTAAATAATCTACAGTATAGTTTTTGTATTCTAAATATCTTCGGAGTACATCAAATACTACTAAAGGTCTTGCGTTTCCTACATGAATATAATTATATACTGTAGGTCCACATACATACATAGTAACCCTGTCTTGTTTGATTGGTATAAATTCTTCTTTTTTTCTTGTTAAAGTATTATAAAGCCTCATCATTATCCCTCCCTATTGAGTTATAGATATAGTCTTCTAGGTCAGCTATTCTCTTTCTTAAGCTTTCAAATTCTTGTGCTACTGGGTCAGGAAGCTTAACTTGGTCAAGGTCAATATCTTTATCTACTAATGAAATTTTCTTATTCCCTTTTACAACTATTCTACCAGGTACTCCAACTACTGTACAGTTTGGTGGCACCTCTTTAAGCACTACTGAACCTGCACCGATTTTAGAGTTATCTCCAACTCTAAATGGTCCAAGCACTTTTGCACCGCTACTTACCACTACATTATTTCCTATAGTAGGATGTCTCTTCCCTTTATCTTTTCCGGTTCCCCCAAGTGTTACTCCTTGATATATAGTTACATTGTTTCCTATTTCAGTAGTTTCACCTATAACTACACCTATTCCATGATCAATAAAAACTCCTTCGCCAATTTGGGCTCCTGGATGTATATCAATTGCAGTTAAAAATCTAGCTATTGTTGATATGAGCCTAGCTATAAAGAAAAGTTTTCTTTTATAGAACCAATGTGCGACTCTGTAGAACATTATGGCATGAAGTCCTGGATAACAAAATAGTACTTCTATCGTACTTTTCACTGCAGGGTCTCTTTCTTTTACCGCTCTGACATCTGCTCTCAAATGTTTGAACATAATTTTCTCCTTTCACTTTCTATTTCTTTGCCTACTATTTTTTATGACCCATAGTAAGGTCTTGATTTTTACATAAATCGGGTTAGGTCATTTTCCGCAGTCTCGTAACACAAATTTATTTGCTCGCTGTCGCTCACATAAATTTGGTGCTCGTTGCGTTTGACCTACCTACGATTTCCTGATAAAAGCATTCAGGAAATCGGGTTAGGTCATAAAAAAAGCCGCCTCAATATTGTAAAATAAAGAGACGGTTTAATCCCGCGATTCCACTCTAATTGGGCAGACTTGCCCCAGCTCATAAAAGCTATAACGGTGCTAACCCGGTTAACCCTACTTATCTTTCAGGCAACAGTTCAAAGGTGCACTTCAACCTAAAATTGACCTAAGGCTTCTCTCAGCTAGTAAAAGCCTCTCTCTGTAAGTATAATAGATTTACTTTACCTTATCATAACTTTAATGTTATTTTCTATAAAATAATATGTTTATATTATATTACTAGATGTTAATATATTTTTCAATACATTTTTAATAATTCTCCATAGAAAAATCAGTAAAGCACTATTTTAAAATATATTTTTTTACATATTCTATGCGACTAAGTATGTTTTGTTTCCCTAAAATCAAAATAACTTTATCTAAATCTGGCCCATGAAGCTGTCCAGTTAATGTTGATCTTATTGGCATAAACAAATTTTTGCCTTTTACTCCTGTACTTTTCTGAATTTTCTTCATTACTGTAGCAGAAAACTCTTCATCTACTTCATCTATATGCGAAAGCTCTTCCTCAAAAGCTTCAAGTAAAGAAGGTACCTGCTCTCCTTTAAGCATTTCACTTACTTCTTCATTTTCAGGCTTAATTTCATTGTCAAAGTAAAACTGAGCCTTTTCTCCTATTTCTGCAACATATGATATTCGCTCTTGAAGAGATGAGACTAAAAGCTTTATCCAATCATGTCTGTTGTTTACATCCTCTTCAGTAATATAACCAGCACTTAAAAGATGTGGTATAGCTAACTCTGTAATTTCATCTACATTTGCATTTCTTATGTAGTGTCCATTTATCCAATCAAGCTTATCTTTATCGAAAACTCCTCCTGTATTGGATACTCTTTCAAACGAGAATTGTTCCACTAATTCATCCATTGTAAAGAACTCTTCGTTGCTTTCTGGACTCCATCCTACTAATGCAAGGTAATTGACAAGACCTTCTGGTAAATAGCCCTTAGCTCTAAAGTCTTCTACTGAAACATCTCCATGTCTTTTACTAAGCTTTTTCTTTTCTTTATTTAATACTGTAGGTAAATGAACAAATTCTGGGGTTTCCCATCCAAAAGCTTCAAATAAATATGCGTGCTTTGGAGCTGATGGTAACCATTCTTCTCCTCTTACAATATGAGTTATTTTCATAAGATGGTCATCTACTACTACTGCAAAATGATAAGTAGGGAATCCATCAGATTTAATGAGTACTTGGTCATCTAAATCTTTTGTATTTATTGTGATTTTACCTCTTATTAGGTCGTTAAATACTATATCTCTATTCTTTGGGAGCTTAAGCCTGATTACGTATTCCTCTCCTGCTTCGATTCTTTTTTTAGCCTCTTCAATGCTTATGTCTCTACAATGTCCATCGTATCCAAGCATTAAACCTTTTTCTTTTTGCTCTTCTCTAATTCTTTCAAGTCTTTCTTTATCGCAAAAACAATAATATGCATGTCCTTTTTCCAATAGTTCTTCAATATATTTTTTATATATATGGAGTCTCTCTGACTGAATGTATGGACCATATTCGCCTTTTTGAACTATCTTACCATCTTCTATAAAGACTCCCTCATCATGTACTACTCCAGACCACATAAGGGATTTATATAAGTTTTCAATAGCATCATCTACATATCTTGACTGGTCTGTATCCTCAATTCTAAGTATATATTTCCCGCCTTTATTTTTAGCAAATAGATAATCATAAAGCGCTGTTCTTAATCCTCCAATATGTAAATATCCGGTAGGACTAGGTGCAAACCTGACTCTCACCTCTGACATCTTATAAAACCTCCTAAATAATTTTCCTATCCATATCTGTATATTATATAATACTACCTTTGCAGTATCAAGGAATAATGTTGTCCTAATAATATCTTCTTAAAATCTCCTAATAAGGTAAAAAACTAATAATAGTAAAACAATATGCATTATCCACCAACCTAATGAAAGAAATGTAAATCTATTTCTATAATCTGTCCTTCTTCTATTCTTATCCATTTTCCTCCTCCTAATAACATATAGATAATATTAGGATTTACAAAATAGATAAGGTATATTCGTGTTTCTAGGAATGTTTGCACAACATTGCTGAACCAATTATTCCTGCATCATTACCATGTTCAGCTAAAATAATTTTGCTATAATCTAAATCTTTGAACAAGATCTTATCTGATATTTTATTTTCAATTAATTCTAGCAAATAATCTCCAGCCTTTGATACTCCACCACCTAAAGCTATTACCTCTGGATCAAGAAGATTAATTAAGTTTGTAATGCCTATCACTAAATAATCTATGAGTCTATTAACTGAACTTAAGGCTAATTTGTCGCCAGCCTTAGCACAATCAAATATGATTTTGGCGTCTAGTTTATCTAAATTGTCACCGATATAGTCTCTTAAAGCAGTATTTTCATTTGTTTCTTCCATTAGTTTTCTAGTATACTTTATCAATGCAGTTGCTGAAGAAAAAGTTTCAAAGCAACCATTTTTACCACAATTGCAATTATAGAAGTTTTTACCAATTACCATATGCCCTATTTCTGAACCAATATTATTTGTTCCACCATAAAGCTTTCCATTAATAATAAATCCTCCACCTACTCCAGTGCCCAGAGTAATAAGAATAGAATTTTGAGTACCCTTAAGTGCTCCATTTTCAAATTCCGCTAAAGCAGCTACCGAAGCATCATTGTCTATGTAAACAGGCTTTTTGAATTCATTTTCTAGTGTCTTTCCTAAGGGTACATTTGCCCACCCTAGATTAACACAATTAATAACAATACCCGTTCTTTTATCAGCTACTCCAGGCACCCCGATACCTATTCCAAGTACTTCTTCAACGTTTGGAGCTTGATTGATAACGTTTTTAATTACTTTAACAATATCCTTAACAACTGTATCAAATCCCCTAGAAGGTAATGTAGGACAGCTTTTTTTGAATATTATATTTCCTTCAATAGAAACTAACCCTGCAATAATATTTGTTCCACCAACATCTACCCCAATATACATATTAATCCCCCTTGCCCATTAACTAATAATCCTTATGATTATTCTATCACAAGAAAAAATTAGATTGAACATAAGATATTAAAATATAGTAAATGCAAAAACAAAGGTCACCGCTGTTAGCGGTAACCCTAATTCTAAAGTTCTAATCCTTGATAATTAAACTCTGCTTTTATTTTATCCATTATATCATTTACACTTATCTCAGATTTTTCTCCTTCTCTTCTTAGAGAAAACTCTACTATTTCTTCATTTGCCTTTTTACCAACTGTAATTCTTATTGGAATACCTATTAAATCAGCATCTTTAAATTTAACTCCTGCTCTTTCGTTTCTGTCATCCAGTAGTACTTCTAGTCCTGAGCTTTTTAACTCATTATATAGTTTTTCACCAAGAGCAGCTTGTTCTTCGTTTTTCACATTGACTATAGTGACAATTACATGATAAGGTGCTACTGATAATGGCCATACGATTCCATTTTCATCATGGCATTGTTCTATTACAGCAGCAGCCGTTCTTGACACTCCTACTCCATGAGAACCCATGTATATTTTTTGCTCTTTACCATTCTCATCTAAGAATGTGGCGTTTAATGCTCCACTATATTTTAATCCTAGCTGGAATATATTACCTACTTCTATTCCTCTATCCATTTTAAGTGGTGCACCACATTTTGGACATTTGTCTCCTTCTCTAACTAATAATAAGTCTTCAACTACTTCTCCCTCAAAGTCTCTGCCATAATTTACATTCTTGATATGGTAATCTGTCTCATTAGCTCCTACTATGAAGTTGTTCATTTTTGTAACTCTAGAATCAACTATAATTCTTATATCTTTTTTTAGGTTGATTGGACCAGCAAATCCTACTTCTGCACCTGTAACTGCCTTTACTGTCTCTTCGTCCGCCATCATGATTTCATGTTCTGGAACGCCTAACACATTAACTAGTTTTATTTCATTAAGTTCTCTACTTCCTGGTATTACTACTGCAACTACTTCATCTTTAGCTTTAATTAATAAAGTCTTTGCAAAGCTTTCAGCAGATGCATTAAAGAAATTAGCTACATCTTCTATAGTTTTTGCATTTGGTGTATGGACCTTTTCAGGCTGAAGTTTTTCTTGTGTAGTAGAAGCTACTTCATATAAGCAGCTTGCTTTCTCATCTGTAGCAGCATAATCACAGCTATCGCAATAAGCTATTGCACTTTCGCCATACTCTGACATGGCCATGAATTCATGGGAGTCGCTTCCACCCATAGCTCCAGAGTCACCTTGAACAACTTTGAATTTTAATCCACATCTTGAGAAGATTTTTTCATAAGCTTTCCACATATCCTCATAAGATTTTCTCATACCTTCTTCATCTATATCAAATGTATATGCATCCTTCATTATAAATTCTCTTGCTCTCATTAGTCCAAATCTAGGTCTTTTTTCATCTCTATACTTTGTTTGTATTTGATAAAGACTAAGTGGAAGTTGCTTGTAGGATTTAACTTCATGTCTAATAAGATCGGTAAATATTTCTTCATGTGTTGGCCCTAGACAAAACTCTCTTTGGTTTCTGTCATATAATCTAAACATTTCAGGACCAAAATCATCCCATCTTCCTGATTCTTTCCAAAGCTCAGCAGGTTGTATTGCTGACATAAGAACTTCTTGAGAATCTATTGCATCCATTTCCTCTCTTACAATGTCTTCAACCTTTTTAAGTACTCTAATTCCAAGAGGTAAATACGAATACACTCCTGATACTAATTTTCTTATCATTCCTGCTCTTAATAAAAGCTGATGACTTGGAAGCTCTGCCTCTGAAGGTACCTCTCTTAATGTTGGCATATAAAGCTTTGACATTTTCATATATATCACTCTCCATCTTCAATTTGTTCAGAAACTTTGAATATCTAATAAAAAATAGAAAAACCTTCATCCCAAAAAGGGACGAAGGTTATATCCGCGGTACCACCCTAATAGACTATTAGATTAATAGTCCACTCGAAATAAATAACGGCAAAAACCGTCTAGACTTAACTTTTTCTGTCTAGAAGCTCTGGGATGGGTTCAATATTCATTGGGTTAGAAATCTCTCAGCCTAGGATTTCTTCTCTGTAGACCTTAAATATCTACTATTTCCCTTCAATGCTTTTTAATATTATCTTGTATCAATTAAAGCTTATATTACTAAAAAATAATTGATTTGTCAATTATTTTTACATTATGCTCTAAAAATTACAGATTCTTTCTTGAACATATTTACTGTCAAGAATAGTGAAGCAAATATATATACTAGTGTCCAGCCTAATACTATTAGTATATGTACTGGATCGATAATTTGAACTAAGGCTTCTTTTATAATTGCTATTGTATTTATTATTGGTATGTGGAAATATACCTCTGGTACTGCCTTTCCATCTAAATACATTGTCATATAAGCTGGTATCAATAGTATTACCGATAGTGGTGCTAAATATGTTTGAGCTTCTTTAAAATTCCTTGCATAGAAGCTAATTGTAAGTTCTAGTCCACTGAATATTAAATTAAGCCCTGCGCAAAACACTCCTATTACTAGTATAGGTGTTAGTGGTAATGCTACACCAGTTCCTAAAAAGTCTGGGTTCATCTTTGATGCTATGAAAAAACCAATGAGTGATGCTACAGTTCCAATTACTCCTGAAATAAATACTGCAAAAAATTTTCCTCCAAGTATTGATAATCTACTGGCTTTAGTAGTTAACAATGGTTCAAGAGTCTGTCTTTCTTTTTCTCCTGCTCCTAAGTCTGTAGCAGTTGCTAATCCACTTATTGCAGAATATATTGTTATAAGCATAGGAAAAATCATGGAGAAAATCATTAATCCCATACCTCCATCCTTGGAAACAGAGGTGCTCTTTATTGACACTGCCTTTAATGCCTCTAGGTCTACACCAATAGCCTTAAGTCTTTCGTTTGTAATAGCCTGGGAGTAGCTTTCTATAATACGGTTGAGTCTTGAAGTAGCCATATCTGACTTTTGGCTTGATTGATCATAGATAACTTCCACATTTCCCATAGTTCCGCTTTCAATTTTATTATCAAAACCTTCTTCAATTTTAACTATAGCTTTTACTGTTAAATCTTCTAAGGCTTTATCAGGATCATCAGTATTTATTATATTTATTTGACCTGTTTCTCTAAAATATGTTTCTAATTTTGTTTCACCATTGGTTATTAATGCAATATCCACAGGTTTCTGCTCATCATTTATTATTTCAGATGTGCTGAAGCCCAATGCAAAAGCCATGATAGGGAAAATTAATATAGGTATTATAATACTTGAAAATATTGTTTTCTTATCTCTAAAAGTATCCTTAAGCTCTTTTTTAAGTACAATCATAGCATATTTAATATTCACTTTACTCACCTACCAATTCAACAAATATATCTTCTAGATTATTGCTATTGAATTTATCTTTCAATTCATCTAAAGTAGATATTTCAATTAATTTACCTTTGTTGATTATTCCTACTACATCGCATAGCTTTTCTACCTCATTCATTGAATGGCTAGAAAAAATAATTGTCTTTCCTTCTTTTTTCTGGTCTAATATAAATTCATGTACTATTCTTACTGACGTTACATCGAGTCCTGTTGTAGGTTCATCAAGTAGCATTATTTTCGGATCATGGACTATGCTTCTTGCTATAGATACTTTCTGCTTCATCCCTTTTGAAAATTTACCTACTCTTCTATCTATATATTCATCCATTTCTAATTTTTTAGATAGTTCATCAATTCTTTTTGATATATCCGCCTTACTCATGCCATTAAGGAGTCCAAAATATTCTATATTTTCTCTTGCAGTTAATCTATCATAAAGCCCAGTTTCTCCGCCAAATAATATTCCAATTTTTCCTCTTACATTGTCAGGTTGCTGAACCAAGTCAAGACCATCAATTAAAGCAGTGCCTGATGTTGGCTTTATCATAGTGGCTAACATTCTTAATGTAGTAGTCTTGCCTGCACCATTTTCACCAAGCAATCCAAAAACTGTACCTTCTTCCACTATAAATGATATTCCTTTAACAGCCTCAACTTCCTTATACTTTTTACTTAAATTTTTAACTTGTATCAAGCTACCTCCCCCGTTCTTAATTATTTCGTTTTTACTAACCTTTAAATAAACTCGAAACCACTCAGCTTAATTACCCTGTTTATAATTTTCTACTAACAAACATACTGCTTGTGCAGATACCCCTTCTTCTCGACCTTCAAAGCCTAACTTTTCAGTTGTTGTTGCCTTTACATTTACATTGTCTATTGAAGTATTAAGTAATGCAGCAATATTTTCTCTCATAGTATATATATAAGGAGCTAATTTAGGCTTCTGCGCTGCAACTACACAATCAATATTACCTATTGTATACCCAGATTCTAACATTAAATCATATGTTCTTTCAAGTAATTTCATACTATTTATGTCCTTATAAGATTCATCAGTATCTGGGAAGTGCTTTCCTATGTCTCCTAATGCCAATGCACCTATAATGCTATCCATAATTGCATGTATCAGAACATCAGCATCAGAATGTCCTAATAATCCTTTCTCATGAGCTATCTCTACCCCACCTATTATTAGTTTTCTCCCTTCAACTAGTCTATGTACATCGTATCCGATACCTATTCTCATTATATTTCAGCTCCTTTTAGGCTAAAACCATATTGATATTTCTCTCTCAGCAGATTCCAGTGAATCCGATGCGTGAACAATATTCTCAGTCATTGTATTTGCAAAATCTCCTCTAATTGTCCCTGGTTCTGCCTCTACTGGATTAGTCTTTCCATTTATGTTTCTAACTAATTTAATTGCGTTATTACCTTCTACTACCATAGCTAAAATACTTCCTTGCATCATATAGGAAATTAACTCTTCATAAAATGGCTTTTCTCTGTGCTCTATATAATGCTTTTCAAGTGTAGCTCTATCTGCATCCATCATTTTACACTCAATAATTTTTAAACCTTTTCTCTCGTATCTACTAATAACTTCACCTATTAATCCCCTCATAACACCATCTGGCTTTATTATTACTAATGTTTTTTCCATAATAATTTCATCCTTTCTTATGCTGTTATAATTTTTTGCAATAAATAGAGTGATGTGTTGTTTCCTACAATTGTGATAACAATAACTCTGCAATCTTTAAGTCTTCAGGAGTAGTGATTTTTATGTTAGAGTAAGAACCTTCTATGATTTTCACTCTATGGCCTAATTTTTCTACTAGCATACTATCATCAGTAGCGATGATTTTCTTTTGCATGGCTTCCTTGTACGCCTTTAATATCAACTCATATGAAAAAGATTGAGGAGTCTGAACTGCCCATAAATACCTTCGCTCTGGTGTGTCAATTATATCCTTTTTTGCATCAACTATTTTTATGGTGTCTTTTACTGGTACTCCTATTACGCAAGCATTATAATTAGCTGCTCCATCAATGCTATTTATAATATCTTCATTTCTCACAAAAGGTCTAACTCCATCATGTATGAGAACGATATTACATAAGCTATTTACTGCTAGAAGTCCTTTATATACTGAGTCCTGCCTTTCAGCTCCTCCTCCTACTATATTAGTTACTTTTCCGAAGGCATATTTCTTAATTACCTCATTGAAACAATATTCTTTTTCTTCTTCTCTTGCTACTATAACAATTTCATCTATGTATTCATTATTGTCAAATTTCTCTATAGTATAAGCTAAAATAGGCTTTTCTCTTAAAAGAAGATATTGTTTATTTATATTTGAATTCATTCTTTTTCCCATTCCAGATGCAGCTATAACTACAGATATGTATCTTCCATTATAAGACAATTTTATCACCTCTTAGATATTATAACATAATGTATAGAAACACAATAGAAAAGAAATGCAATTAAAAAAACCCAACATATGTTGGGTTTTTTATAACATTCATATATTATACTGCTTTATCAGTCATTGACTTAGGCTTTGCAAATATCATTCTACCTGCTGCAGTTTGTAAAACACTTGTTACTAGTACTCCTATAGTATCACCAATATGTTTTTTGCCTCCATCTACTACTATCATAGTGCCATCGTCTAGGTACGCAACTCCCTGTCCAGATTCCTTGCCATCTTTTATGACTTGAACCATCATTTCTTCTCCAGGTAAAACAACTGGTTTTATAGCATTTGCTAGTTCATTTATATTCAGTACTTCAACTCCATGAAACTCTGCCACCTTGTTAAGATTATAATCGTTAGTTACTACTTTACCTTTAATAAATTGTGCTAGTTTTAAAAGTTTTGAATCTACTTCTGCTATATCCTCAAAGTCCTTTTCATGTATAATAACCTCTATTTCTAATTCCTTCTGTATCTTGTTTAAAATATCTAACCCTCTTCGTCCTCTATTTCTTTTAAGAGAATCTGAGGAGTCAGCTATTCTTTGAAGTTCTTCTAAAACAAATTCAGGTATAACTAAAGGACCTTCTACAAAACCTGTCTTACATATATCTGCTATTCTTCCATCGATTATAACACTAGTATCTAGTATTTTGGGTAATACTGGATTTGTATTCTTTTGATTTTTTTCCTTACTTCCACTCTTTTTTAAAGAACTTAGAGCATTAGTAAAGTCGTCTTTTTTCCTTGTTGGTACAACAACTCCGAAGTATCCAAAGAGAATATAAAAAAGTATGGATAGAACAGGTCCAACATAGGGAATCATATGAAACAAAGGACTTATAAGATTGGCAATTAAAAGCCCTAAAACCAGTCCTACTACTCCAAGAATTATATCAGAGGCAGGTATTTTCTGAATCTCACCTTCAACAATAGAGACTACTTTTTTTCCAAGTTTTATTATTTTAGGAGAAAGAATAAAAAATATAATACCAAAGATTAACCCTATTCCTATATAACTATATAGTTTTATTTTCAAATCATCTAAAAATTCAAGTAAGTTTAAAGATTCTAAAAGTGCCATTAGCCCTATACCTAAAGACATACCTAAAATTGTCAAGAGAAGTCTTATAATTCTATTTATTATTTTCGCTTTATCAGCCATTTACATTTCACCTCCTATTATAGTTATTACCACAATATTAATATACTATAACTAATTTACCACAAATTTCATTAATAAATTCATTTTTCATCATTTTGTCATAAAAATGTAATATTAAGGGACAAGCTTCTCATAAAAGCCTATAAAAATAAATGAAAATCATTATAAAAATATTTTAAATCAAAATAGCTTTTTTTGGAATGCGCTTAAAGTCATGTTTATATTGATTGATCTACCCTTCCTATTCGTTATAAAAAAAGCAAGCGTCATATAATAAGACGCCTACCTTACAATATTATCAATTAGGTCTTCAGCTTCTAGCTGTTCTATGTTTTTTGCAAGTACAATTTCACTTATTAGCATTTGTTTTGCGTTATTGAGCATCTTTCTCTCGCCTGTAGACAATCCCTTTTCTCTATCTCTTATTATAAGGTTTCTCACTACACTTGCAATCTCATATATGTCTCCGCTTTTAATCTTATCCATGTTAGCTCTATATCTTCTATTCCAATTCTGTGGCATTTTAGTCTTATGGTCACCCAATACTGCAAGAACTTGATCTATTTCTTCATCATTTATTACTTCTCTAATTCCAATATCTTCAATGTTATCTATGGGAACCATTACCTTCATGTCTCCCATGGGCATTTTCATTATATAATATTTTCTCTTTTTGCCTAATATCTCTTTTTCTTCTATTGCAATTATTATTCCTGCTCCGTGCATTGGGTAAACTATTTTATCGCCTATATTAAACATAAAGTACACCTCCCAAAATGAAGTGAAACATAGCTAGAATGGGATGATATTTAATCCATTAGCTAGTTAAAGCTGGTCAAAAACCACAACGTCCTAATATATAGTATACAATAACTACTATAGAATGTCAAATCATTTATTTTACCACATCATCTGAAAGGTTGTCAACTTAATTTTGAATTGACAAAATCACGTTTGTAAAAGTATAATGAATGTAATACAAATGCACATAGAATAGAGGTGATTTGATGGATAATGATAAAATTTGCAATAATCTTCAAAATACAGTTTCTAGTGTTTTAATAAGACATAAGAGTATTTTAGATATAATAACTAAACTAGAGGAATCAAACTCTAGAATTAATAGAGCAGTTGTTAAATCAGTTACATCCTGTGGATGTATATCAATAAACGCTACTAAGCAAGACTACAGTCAAGGCTCTTTTGTTGAGATAAAGGATTCTTTAAAAAGCCATATAGAAGGAGAGCTATGCGATAACTGTAAAGAAAAAATACAAGAAGAAATAGGCAATCATATGTTCTACATAGCTTCATTGTGCAATTCTTTTAATCTAAATTTAGATGAAATTATTTCAGAAGAGCTTAAGAAATTAAAAACTCTAGGTATTTATAGTTTATTATAATATATGTAAAACCACATTCTTGTCCTTAAGAATGTGGTTTGTTAGTTTAAGCTACTGCATAAGTAACTAGGACAAAATCAAAGGTTTTGGCTATCTACTTATATATGTCTGTCTACCATAGACTGCTCTTGCAATCTCCTAAGGCCTTCTTTAATAGAACGAGCTCTAACTTCACCTATACCTTCAACTGAATCTAATTGAGAAATAGAAGCCTTTAGTATTTGTTCCAAGGAACTAAACATCCGTATTGTATTTTCTAATACACTTACAGGTATTCTAGGTATTTTACTTAGTATTCTGTATCCCTTAGGTGAAACTGTTAAGTCCAAAGCATTTACACCCTCATCATAACCAAGAAGCTTTGCAATTAAAGCTAAATCCAATAGTTCCTCTGAGCTTAATGATTTTAGTTGATTGATTATAGATTCAATACTATTACTTTCCTTACTAATATAATAATCCTTTATAATATTAATTCCATCATCTTCTACATCATTAGTTAATTCTTCTAACTGCATTTGAATTAATCTGCCTTCATTCCCTAGCTCTAAAATATACCTTTCAATCTCTGCCGCTATTCTCATAACCATTTCTGTTCTTTGGAGAACCTTAGTAGCATCAAAAACTGTAGCTAAATTTTCAAATTCCAATGCACTTAAATTAATCATGGCTTGGTTTAAAACTACTTTGTACTTTTCAAGTGTTTGTATAGCTTGATTTGCTTTACTTAATATCTCGCTTACATCTTTTAATACATATTTATTATTTCCTTTATATAGAGAAATCACATTTCTCCTCTGGGATATTGAGATTACTAATTCTCCAGTCTGTTTCGCAACCCTTTCAGCAGTTCTATGTCTTGTTCCAGTCTCTTTAGAAGAAATAGAAGAATCAGGAACTAACTGTGCGTTTGCAATAATAATTTTTTTACTGTCATTGCTTAATACAATTGCTCCGTCCATTTTTGCAAGCTCATATAAGTTTGCAGGAGTAGTTTCACTGTTAATTTTAAATCCACCATCAACAATGTTCATTACCCCTTCTTTGTCGCCAACAACTATCAATGCACCTGTTTTAGCTCTAACAATATTCTCAAGTCCATCTCTAAGAGTAGTCCCAGGTGCTACTACCTTCAATGATTCTGCCATTAAATCTTTATTGATAACTTCGTCCCTCATTAAAATGCTATCCTCCTAATACAATATCTAAAGCGTCAATTATATTTGTAACACCTATGATATTTATATCTTCAATTTTATCTAAGCCCTTAAGATTAGCTTTGGGGACAACTGCGGTTTTAAAGCCAAGCTTACTTGCTTCTTTCAATCTTTTTTCTATAAAACTAACAGTCCTTAGCTCACCTGTTAGTCCTACTTCTCCTATTGCTATAGTTTTAGAATCTATTAATTTATCCTTAAAGCTTGATGCTAATGCACATACTATACCTAAATCTAGCGCTGGCTCCTTTATCTGAATACCACCTACTATATTAATATAAGCATCATAACTCTGCATCTCTAAACCTGCTTTTTTTTCTAATACTGCAAGCATAAGAACCATTCTATTATAGTCTGTCCCTGTAGCTACTCTTCTAGGCATACCAAAAGCTGTATGACTTACTAAAGCTTGAACTTCTACTAGCATAGGCCGTGTTCCTTCCATACTAGGAACTACAATTGTGCCAGCAGTAAATAATGGTCTCCCTGCCAAAAGCATTTCCGAAGGATTTTCGACTTGAATAAGGCCTATATCTCTCATCTCAAATATTCCTATTTCATTTGTGGAGCCAAACCTATTCTTAACTCCTCTTAAGACCCTATAGGTATGATGTCTTTCTCCTTCAAAATATAGTACAGTATCTACCATATGCTCGAGCACCCTAGGCCCTGCTATAGACCCTTCTTTCGTTACATGACCTACAATAAATGTTGCCATATCTCTAGTTTTGGCTAGTCTCATTAAAGTGGCAGTAGTTTCTCTTACTTGGCTTACACTTCCTGGTGCAGATTCTAGGTTTGGATTATAGACAGTCTGAATCGAGTCTATTATTAACAAATCAGGGTTTAATTTATCGATGGCATTGATTACAATATCCATATTAGTTTCAGATAATAAGTATAATTCCTTTGCCTGCACACTAAGTCTATCTGATCTTAATTTAATCTGTCTTGCAGATTCTTCTGCTGATACGTACAACACTTTAAGCCCAACTCTAGAAATGTTATTTGCCACTTGTATGAGAAGAGTCGATTTCCCAATCCCAGGATCTCCGCCTACAAGTATTAGAGAACCTTTAACTAAACCTCCACCTAAAACTCTATCGAGTTCTTCTAATCCTGTTGTTATCCTATACTCATCAGCAGTTTCAATATCTGCAATCTTCTCTATTTTCTCTTCTACATTTATAGAAGGTACTTTAGAGGCTTTGTCAACAACCTCCTCTACGAAAGAATTCCACTCATTACAAGCCGGACATTTTCCTAACCATTTATGAGCCTCATACCCACACTCTTGACATATATATTTAACTTTAAGTTTAGCCATATGTATCCCCCTAATTTGTCTTTAACTCCAACTTTATTATGCCACTTTTTGTATTTTATTATAGATAATGTATCAATACATAAATACTTTTTATACTTTTATAAAACAATTCTTAATTTATATTGTTTTTTAATAATTCATCTAAATCCTTTTTTGAAACTATTCCTTTGTTTAGTAATACTTTTTCCATAATTGATAATCTTTTCTTCAACATTAAAATTTCTGACTCTAAAGATACTTTCTTGTTAGATTGGTTTTTCTTATTTTCTTCAAATTCTATTATTTCTAGAACATGTGTGTAATCTATGGATTTATCTTGAAATGGATTCCCATCAGTATAATTGTAGCTTATTTCACCTTTTCTTGCATCAAACTGGAGCTTTTCATCTGGGATGCTTAGTATAAATTTTCGATTATCTAAAAGCCTTTTAAGTTTTTCGTTGTCCTCACTATTTACTAGGGTTTCACACTTAATTCTAATTAAGTTTTCTCCTGAGATTTCACTTTTTATATAATCTCTACTATACTTCTCTACTAAAAGTTCCAAGTTATCAATAATTATTTTTTTCATATGTTCACCTCTTTCTTTTTTATCTGTATTCTATGAAGATATTATCAGATTTCTAACTTTTTTGCCATTATTAATAAGCAGTCTCGCAGTACAAATTTATTAGTTCGCTAACACTCACATAAATTAGTGCTTGCTCAGTTTGACTTACCATCGATTTTCTGATAAAAGCATTCAGAAAATCGAGTTAGGTCATAAAAAATAGTAAGGACAAAATCCTTACTATTTTTTATTGAATGTTAGCTTATCACCGTTAAAGTCAACTAGTACTGTATCATCTTTGCTTACATTGCCTTTTAGCATTTCTTCTGAAAGCTGGTCCTCTATCAGCTTTCTGATGGCTCTTTCAAGAGGTCTAGCACCAAAGGAAGGATCAAAGCCTTCTTTACCTATATGATCTCTCGCTTTTTCAGTTATATCAATGTGTATATTAAGTCTCTGAAGACGCTTTTCTAAATCCTTTATCATTATATCAACTATTCTCTTAATATGCTCCTCGTTAAGTGGATGGAATACGATAACTTCATCTATTCTGTTAAGGAACTCAGGTCTAAAGGTTCTTTTTAATTCTTCAGTTATGTTATCCTTCATTTTCTCATATTCTGCTTTTTCTACATCTGTAGGAGCAGCAAAGCCGAGAGTTGTTTGTTTTCTTAGAGTAGTGGCTCCTACATTTGATGTCATTATGACTACTGTATTTTTGAAATCAACCACTCTTCCTTTAGAGTCAGTTAGTCTTCCGTCATCTAAAAGTTGAAGTAAAATGTTAAATACATCTGGATGAGCTTTTTCTATTTCGTCAAATAATATAACTGAATAAGGTCTTCTTCTTACCTTTTCTGTAAGCTGTCCTCCCTCATCATAGCCTACATAGCCAGGAGGTGAGCCTATTAGCTTAGACACAGAATGCTTCTCCATGTATTCCGACATATCAATTCTTATAACTGCATCTTCATCGCCAAATAATGCTTCTGCTAAAGATTTTGCAAGATATGTCTTTCCCACTCCTGTTGGGCCTACAAATATGAATGTACCTATTGGTTTACTAGGATCCTTAAGCCCTACTCTAGCCCTTCTAACAGCACTTGATAATGCTACTACAGCCTGTTCTTGACCTATTACTTTCTTGTGAAGTATTTCCTCGAGATTTAGAAGTTTTTCTGATTCCTCAACACTCATCTTTTTAACAGGTATTCCAGTCCATATAGATACTACATAAGCAATTTCATCATAACCAACTTCACTTGAAGCCGATTGCTTTTGCTGTTTCCATCCTTCATGTTTTGATTTAAGCTCTTCTTTTATTCTTTTTTCTTCATCTCTAATCTTAGCTGCTTTCTCATAGTCTTGTGTACTTATGGCTGCTTCCTTCTCTTGAGATAATTCTTCTAGCTTTGACTCCAATTGATTCAAATCTGGTGGAGCTGTAATTGTCTTGATTCTGACTCTTGAAGCTGCTTCATCAATAAGATCTATTGCTTTATCTGGTAAAAATCTATCTGTAATATATCTTGCGGAAAGCTCTGCAGCTGCCTTTATAGCTTCATCAGTTATCTTAACCCTATGATGAGCCTCATATTTATCCCTTAAGCCTTCTAAAATCTTTATTGTGTCTTCAACAGAAGGCTCTTCTACCATAACAGGTTGAAATCTTCTTTCTAAAGCAGTATCTTTTTCAATATATTTTCTATACTCATCAATAGTTGTTGCTCCTATAGCTTGAATTTCTCCTCTTGCTAATGCAGGTTTTAGTATATTTGAAGCGTCAATGGCGCCTTCTGCTCCCCCAGCACCAATTATTGTATGCATCTCATCAATAAATAATATAACATCTTTAGCTTCTCTTATTTCTTCCATTACTTTCTTTAGTCGCTCTTCGAATTCTCCTCTGTACTTTGCCCCTGCAACCATAGAAGCTAGATCAAGAGTAACTACTCTTTTGTCTTTTAACAATTCAGGTATTTCACCACTATTAATAAGCTGTGCTAATCCTTCTGCAACTGCGGTCTTTCCTACACCTGGTTCTCCTATTAAGCATGGATTATTCTTAGTACGTCTACTTAATACTTGTATTACTCTCTCTATCTCTTTGTCCCTGCCAATTACAGGGTCAAGCTTTTCTTCACTAGCTAAAGCAGTAAGGTCTCTGCCAAATTTGTCTAAAGTAGGAGTATTACTTGCTCTATTGGGACTACTACCTTGGCCTTGTCTATTGTAGTTGTTGTTTAACATGCTAATAACCTCTTCCCTTACTTTATCTAAATCAATACCCATGCCTTTAAGTATAACAGCAGCAACACCTTCAGATTCTGTTAGAAGTCCTAAAAGAAGATGCTCAGTACCTATATAATTATGCCCTAAATTTCTTGCTTCTATGAAGCTTAGTTCAAAAACTCTCTTAGTTCTAGGTGTATACCCTTGGATTTCTCCACCTTGATCCCCATAGCCAATAATATTTATAACAAAATTTCTTACAGTATCTAGATCAACTCCCATATTTATAAGAACATTTGCAGCTATTCCATCTCTTTCTCTAATTAATCCCAATAGTAAATGCTCTGTTCCTACATAATTGTGTAATAATTGTTTCGCTTCTTCTTGTGCTAAAAAAATAGCTTTTTGTGCTCTTTCTGTAAATCTGCCAAACATAGACACCTGTATCCCTCCTATATCTTCATTTTTTCTCTAATTATTTCAGACCTCTTAGTATCTCTTTCAGCAACTGTTAGCTCATGTTCTGTTTGATTTTGAATACTTGCAGGCTGAATCTCTATCATTAGACTATTAATAGTATTTAAGTCAACATTTTTTAGTATGTTCATATTTATACCCATGCGAACATTAGATAATAACTCCATACTCTCTTTCGAAGAAATTATCCTTGAATTTTGTAATATTCCTAAAGATCTATATACCTTGTCTTCTATTTCAATTTTTCTATTATTCAATAAACCTAACATTGCATGTCTTTCTTTTGTAATAATTTGAAGTACTATGCCTCTAAGTTTTTGAATTATTTCTTCTTCACTTTCTCCTAATGTAGTTTGATTAGATATTTGAAATAAATTACCCAAAGCACTGCTACCTTCACCATAAAGTCCCCTTACTGTTAAGCCAAGTTGGCTTACAGCTTGAAGAACTTGATTAATATAGCCTGTCAATACAAGTCCTGGCAAATGTACCATAACAGAAGCCCTTAGCCCTGTACCTACATTAGTAGGACAGCATGTTAGATATCCAAACTTTTCATCAAAAGCATATCTAGTGTTAGCTTCTAATAAATCATCTATCTTGTTATTTATTTCCCATCCTTCTTCAAGATTTAATCCAGGTAATAACACTTGTATTCTAATGTGGTCTTCCTCATTTACCATTATTGTAGCTTTTTCATCTCTTCTCAGAAAAAAAGCACTTAAATTAGGTTTTTCTAGTAGACTAGGACTTATTATGTGCTTTTCAACAAAAATATTTCTTTCTAGTGGGGATAGCTTTTGAATTTCAAACAGTTCAAAACTATTATCCGTAGTCGTATCATTCTTTATTGCATCATCAACTATTTTTATAACATTTTTTGCTTCTGTCTCTGTCATCAAAAAAGGTAATTTAATATTCTCAATATTTCTCGCAAGTCTAATTCTACTACTTAATACTATATCTTTTTCTTTTCCCTCTCCTGCTAACCAACTAATCATATTGCTCACTGCTCCTTTCAAGTTTTGCTTGAAGATTTCTAATTTCATCTCTTATTTGAGCAGCTTTTTCAAACTCTTCTTTATTTACAGCTAATTCAAGCTCTGTTTTTAGTTTATCGATTATTTTCCTTGTGCTTACACTTTTCCCAGCTTTCTTAGGGATTTTTCCAACATGAGAATCATGACCATGTATTTTTTTAAATAAAGGAACTAGTTTTTCTCTAAAAGAATCATAACAATGACTACAGCCAAACTTTCCTATCTGTCTAAACTTTCCATAGGTTAATCCACAATTATCGCAAGTTGTTGCTTTAATATGTTCAATTTTTACAGGACTGTCATAGGAACTATCTATAAGTCCAGCTAAAATATTTTGAATAGAAAATTGTTTATCAAAACTAAAGCTATTGTTTTTCTTAGCACATTCTTCGCACAAATGAAATTCAGTTACATGGTTATTAATTATTTTTTTCATATGGACAGTAGCTTGATTTTTCCCGCATTCTTCACAAAGCATATTATCCCCTCCAATACCTTATTCTAATAATACAAGCAGTATATTTTTTAATATATCTGCTCTAACTACATTTTTATCGCAATTTACATTGTCTAGAGTCCTATCGCCGAGTACAACTTTCATAATATTGTGTTCTCTTTCAGTAATAATATCTTCTTCAAGAAAACTTTCAATTATTCCATACGCCTTTGATTTAGTTATAGAATCTCCTATTATGTTTAATATGAGGTTTTGGATATATTTATCCCTATTAATATTTACCTTAACAATTTTTATATACCCTCCTCCACCTCTTCTACTCTCAATATAATAACCTTTATCTGATGAAAATCTTGTCGTCAAAACATAATTTATCTGTGATGGCGCACAATCAAAATATTGAGCAAGTTCATTTCTTTGTATCTCAATAACTCCGTTATTTGTGTCTTCTAATAATTTTTTTATAAAATCTTCAATTATGTTACTTAGCTTTGACATCTCTTCACCTCTTTTTCTGACTTTGACTTTCTTTGTCCTTAATTATATTTTATATATATTATAATTTTTTTCAAGAGTTATTTTTATTATTCATATTTAAATATTTAGGAGCGCTATTCCTAGCGCTCCTAATTTTTACCTGTTCTTATTCAGCCTTTGCTTCAGCTATTATTTTTTCACTTATTTGTTGAGGCACTTCCTCATATCTTACAAATTCCATCCTGAAGCTTCCTCTTGCCTGAGTCATTGACCTTAAATCTATTGCATATTTAAACATTTCTGTTTGTGGAGCCTCAGCTGTTACAAGTTGATTGCCATCTTCTTGTTGCTCCATTCCCAATATTCTTCCTCTTCTCTTATTCATATCTCCCATTATATCTCCCATATATTCCTCAGGAACAAGTATCTCAACTTTCATAATAGGCTCAAGTAATATTGGTTTTGCTTGCTCCATCCCCTTTTTAAATGCAAGGGATGCGGCTATTTTGAAAGCCATTTCATTTGAATCCACAGGGTGATATGACCCATCAAATAGTACGGCCTTCATATTAACTACAGGATATCCTGCTAAAACACCTTTTTCAATAGATTCTCTTAATCCTTTTTCAACAGCTGGAATATACTGTCTAGGTACTGCTCCTCCAAATATCTCTTCACCAAATTCAAAGTCTAATTGCGAAGGTTCAAATCTTATATGCACATCACCATATTGTCCGGCACCACCAGATTGTTTCTTATGTTTTCCTTGAACACTTGCTGTACCTTTTATTGTCTCTCTATAAGGAACTTTTGGATCCTTAAGTTCTACTTCGACTCCAAATGTATTTTTAAGCTTGTTTGTAATAACAGCAAGCTGCATATTACCTTGACCGCCTATTAGCAATTGCTTTGTTTCTGCATTTCTCTGAACTATAAAGGTTGGGTCTTCTTCTGTCATTCTAGTAAGAGATGAACCTATTTTCTCCTCATCACCTTTAGATTTTGGCTCTACAGCTAAGAATAGACATGGTTCAGGATATTTTATTTTATCATACTGTATAGGAGCATTTTTGTCGCAAATAGTATCTCCTGTTTCTGTAAATTGAAGTTTAGCTGTAGCCCCAATATCTCCAGCAACTAACTCTCCAACTTCTATTTGAGTCTTACCTCTTAATAAGAATAAACTTCCTATTCTTTCAGTTTCGTCTTTATTGGTATTTAATACATCCATATCCTTTACTAGTTTTCCTGAACATATATTAAATAGTGAAATCTTACCTACAAATGGGTCTACTATAGTCTTGAATACAAATGCGGAAAACGGTTCGCTCTTGTCGATTTTTCTTTGTATTTTGTCTGTTGTGTCAGGTTTAACTCCCTCATGTACACCTATATCAAGTGGTGAAGGTAAATAAGCACTTATCATGTCAAGAAGAGTATGCACTCCAATATTATTTTGAGCAGAGCCAATAAGAACTGGCACTAAGTCACAATTTAATACACCTTTTCTAAGTCCTGCATGAATTTCCTCTGCTGTAAAAGCTTCACCTTCAAAATATTTTTCCATTAGTGCTTCATCTGTTTCTGCTACTGATTCCATGAGCATTTCTCTAAGAGGTGTAATTATATCATCCATTCCATCTGGAACAGGTGCATCAGTACAATCTTTTCCATTGTATACTCTACCAACTAAATCAACTATATTAACAAATCCCTTAAAGGATTCAGATTCGCCAATAGGTACTGCAAAAGGAACTATTTTATTTCCGAACTTCTCCCTAAGATCGTTAATAACTTTATCATAGTTTATATTTTCTTTGTCCATTTTGTTTAAGAACATAATTTTTGGTTTCTTTGCTTTTTCTGTGTAAGTCCAAGCTTTTTCTAAACCTACTTCTATTCCTGAAGATGCATCTGCAATTAGTACAGCACCTGAAGCAACTCTTAAAGCACTATTTACTTCTCCTACAAAATCAAAATAACCTGGAGTATCTAATATATTGTATTTTGAGTCCTTCCACTCTATTGGGACTATAGAAGTTCCTATAGAAAATTGTCTTGCAATCTCCTCTTTGTCATAGTCGGAAGCAGTATTTCCATCTTCTACTCTACCTTTTCTTTTAGTGACTCCTGCTGCAAATAATATGGCTTCTGTTAATGTAGTTTTACCACAACTTCCATGACCTAAAAAGGCTACGTTTCTTATTTTGTCAGTTTGATATTCCTTCATCTAACTTCCCCCTTGCATGATTATAATTTTGACTTTTTCAGACAATTGTTAATATTTATAATTCTACACATAATTTTAAATACCTTCTTTATTTAATATTTTTATATCATTATCTTATTATTACTTACATATAGAAAATATCCCCATTTTTTGCTTTTTTATTCTAAATAATATTTTTGTCTAGTACTTATTAATAAAATGAAATATCTAAAGGAACTATTCAGAATTATGTTATAATTAAATTAATTATAATTTTTTAATTTATTAAAAGGGGGCGTTGTATTTGTCAATTCAATTTAGAGAAGAATTAGCTAAATTAAGTCCTTACAAGCCGGGTAGACCAATAGACGATGTAAAGAGGGAATATGGGCTACAAGAAGTGATAAAGCTTGCGTCAAATGAAAATCCGCTTGGTTGCTCTCCAAAAGCAATTGAAGCAATAAAAAACGCTTTAGGTAACCTATCCTTGTATCCAGACGGAAACTGTACAGTATTAAAAGAAGCACTTTCAAAAAAGTTAAATATTAGTGTCAATAAGATTATTTTAAGTAGTGGTTTAGACGAAATGATAGATCTACTTGCTAAAACCTTCTTTAAAAAAGATGACGAAGCAATAATGGCTGATGTTACATTTCCAAGATACATAGCTACTACAATGATGATGGGAGCAAAACCTGTTATAGTACCTTTAGTAAATTGGACTTATGACCTTGAAGGCATGGTTAAAGCTATAACAGATAAAACAAAACTTATTTGGCTTTGTAATCCAAATAATCCTACTGGAACAATGTTTACTGAAAAAGAATTAATTAGTTTCTTAGACAAAGTACCTGAAAATATTATTGTAGTTTATGATGAAGCATACAATGAATTTGTAACTAGAGATGATTATCCTAAGAATAGCCTTCCTTTACTTGATAAGTATCCAAACATTATTATTCTAAAAACATTTTCTAAAATTTATGGACTTGCTGCATTAAGAGTAGGTTATACTATGGCTAGTGAAGAAATAATTACAAATATTAACAAAGTTAGAGGACCTTTTAATGTAAATACTTTAGCCCAAGTTGCAGCAGTTGCAGCTTTGGAAGATGAAGATTTTCTAAAGAAAACTTATGAAATGAATGTTGAAGGTAAAAAGTATATTTACGAAGAGTTTGATAAATTAAATCTAAAATATGCACCATCTGAAACAAACCATATATTCGTTAATGTTGAAAGAAGTGCAAATGAAATATTTGTTGAACTTCAAAAAAGAGGAGTTATTATAAGACCTATGGCTGGGGATTGGATAAGAGTTAGTATAGGTACTATGGACGAAAATAGATTGTTTATTGAAAAATTAAAAGAGGTTCTTAGTAAATAAAGGTGATATCAAAAGCCTGCTCAATACTTTATTATTAAGCAGGCTTTTATCATTTATGTCTTCATGCTATCTTTCTACTATGATAGCTGTACCTTGTCCTCCACCTATACAAAGTGTTGCAAGTCCAGTTTTTGCATCTCTCTTTTCCATTTCATATATTAAAGATATAAGGATTCTAGCTCCTGATGCTCCTATTGGATGACCTAGTGCTATGGCTCCTCCATTTACGTTTACTATTTCTGGGTTTAGTCCTAAGTCTTTTACTACTGATAGTGACTGTGCTGCAAATGCTTCGTTTGCTTCTATTAAATCTAAGTCTTCTACTGTTATTCCTGCTTTCTCTAGTGCTTTTCTAGTTGCTGGTACTGGTCCA
>NZ_JAWRHZ010000052.1:0-19140 GCF_040308045.1 Proteiniborus sp. | reverse complement strand
TATTAATGCTAAAATAAGAATTAACAAGATTGCAAATATAATACTTAACAGAATTGCAAAGAAAGTGATATAATTACTTCCGACTTAAGGAGGTAATTGACATGATAGAAATAATAAAAGCAGAATTAAGCATTTTGAGGTGTTTTAAAATGAAACCGAACTACAGTGAATTAGCTAGAAAATATGGTGTTTCAAGACAAACCATATCAAAATATAATAATGGATTTGAAAAGAAACAAACTAGAGATAAAAAGTCAAAACTGGATAAATATAAAGAAGAAATAAAAGAAAAGATTAATTTAGCAGGTGCAACAATAACAGGCGTATATAAATACTTCTACTCAAGAGATAATGCTATAGGATCTCGTTCAAACTTTGACTACTATGTAAGAAAGCACAAACTAATAACTAAAAATAAATCTACAGTTCATCCAAGATATGAAACTAAACCAGGAGAACAACTTCAATTTGACTTCAAAGAAGATATCACTATGGTTTCTAAAAATGGAGAGATATTTGAATTTAACATTTTTACAACAACTCTAGGACATTCAAGAATGCATAAATTTACCTATAGTAAATCAAAGACAAAAGAAGATGTATTTAGATGCCTAATTGAGTCATTTAAATACTATGGAGGTGCTGCACAGAGATTACTTACAGATAACATGAGCAGTATAGTAAATGTAAAAACCAAAAAGTTTACTGAAGAGTTTAGACAGTTTTCAAAAGACTTTAACTTTACGCCAGAAAAATGTAATGTTAGATCTCCTCAAACTAAAGGGAAAGTAGAATCTGCCAACAGATTTATAAGTAGGTTAATTCCATATAATGGCGAGTTTGAAACTGAAGAAGAATTAATTCAAATAATAAATAAATTAAGCGATGATGTAAACAATGAAATAAACCAAACTACAGGAGTAAGACCTATAATGTTATTAAAAAAAGAAAAAGAATACCTTTCTCCTGTACCAAATAAAGAAATAATTGAATCTTATTTAAATTATATGAAACCCTCCACGGTTCATAATGATTCAATGATTTATTATAAAGGAAAAAGATATTCTGTCCCACATAAGTTTGTAAATAAAACTCTAAAAATAAGAGAATTAGATAATAAACTATATATTTATAATAACATAGACTTAATTAGAATACACCCATTAACAGAAAAAAAGATAAATTATCACGAAGATGATTATAAAAACATAATGAATGAAAAGTTATCCTTTAGAGATGATGAAGATATTGAAGCATTTGCAATGAGAAATTTAGAGATATTAGATAACCTGAAAGGATAGATAAAATGAGTGCATATACAACTTTATTAAATAATTTGGATGACTTAAAACTCTTTCAAATAAAAGAAAACTTAGATATATATATAGACTTAATTACAAATGGAGAAAAAACCGTCGTAGACGCATTAAATGAGCTTATAAAGCTAGAAATACAACTTAAGGAAGAAAGAGCCACACATGCGTGTGTAAGGGTAGCAAATTTTCCTTTTATCAAAACCTTAGATGATTTTGATTTTACATTCCAACCGACAATAAAACAAGATAAAATCAGAGACCTTCACACCCTTAGATTTATAGAGAAAAAGGAAAATATATTATTTCTAGGTAATTCTGGCGTTGGTAAAACACATTTGTCAGTATCAATAGGAGTAGCAGCAGCTAAAAAAAGAAATTCTACATACTTTATAAACTGTCATGACTTATTATTAAATCTTAAGAAAGCTCATTTAGAAAATAGGCTGGAAACAAGACTTAAACACTATGCTAAATATAAACTTCTAATAATAGATGAGATAGGATATTTACCAATTACAAAAGAAGAATCAAATATGTTTTTTCAGTTAATAAATAAAAGATATGAGAAATCTAGTACGATAATTACTACTAATAAGGAATTTAGTAAATGGCATGAAGTCTTTGGTGATACAGCAATTGCTAACGCAATACTAGATAGATTATTACATCACTCTACAGTTGAAAAAATAACAGGGAGGTCTTACAGAACTAAAGATAAAATAGCTAATGATAATTCAAAATAATAGTTAGCCAAAGTGTTAAGAGTTATATTTGCAAATATGTTAAATCAAAGATTGACATTAACAAGTATTGATTTACAATTAAAAGTGACCACTAAATAACAGATAAAACTGACCACCAAGTGAATTAAATTTAAAGCATCTAGTCTAAAATTTAGTTTGTTTTCTCATAATTTTTTACGCTCAAAATTGACCACCTAATATAAATAATATACCATACTTTTGTAGTATTTACGAAAGGTGGTCAAGGAGGAATTGAAAAATTTGAGAGAATGGGCAGCAGTACAGGAATTACATAAAAGAAAGGTTCCCATACTTAGGATTGCAAAGCAATTAAAAATGTCACGAAACACCGTTAAGAAATTAATAAAGCTAAAGGAGGAGCCGAAGTATACCAGGAATCATTACCCTTCCAAAATTGAATCATATATGAACCAGATATTAATATGGCGTACTTCCCCTGAATATGATTTCAATGGCACAAGAATCTTTAGGGAGCTTGTCAGAAGAGGTTATGATGGTTCAATTAATCCAATTTACAGAGCTTTAAAGAAAATTGATGAAGAAAAAACTGAGATTTCGCGGGATGCAACTGTTAGAATTGAAACGCCTCCAGGAGATCAAGCTCAGTATGACTGGTCTGAGTATCAGGTAGTAGTAAACGAGAGCGCTAGAACTGTCTATTGCTTTAGTATGATACTAGCAGCAAGTAGAAAGAAGGCAATATGTTTCTCACTATCATGTGATGCTGACGCAATTTATGAGTCGATACAGGAACTCTATGATGATTTAGGTGGTGTTACACTAGAGCTTTTAATTGATAATCCCAAAGCCCTTGTCATAGAAAACAATCCTAAAAGCGAGGATGAAATAAAATACAATGAACAGGCACTTCTTCTTGTTGCACATCTTGGTACAGAGCTTAATGCCTGTAACTGCTATTGGCCTCGTACAAAAGGTAAAATAGAAAAACCCTTTCAGTACATAGAAGAGCAATTTATCAAGGGAAACACATTTTCTTCTATGGAAGAGCTAAATAGAAGAGGAAAGGAATTTATCAGGGATTGGAATGGGGAAATGCATACAACTACAAGGCGAGTTCCCAACGAATTCTTTGAAAATGAGGAAATCCAGGCGCTGTTGCCACTACCAAACACTAGATTTAGAATGAAGGCCCTTGAAAAAAGAATAATAAGTAACGATGGATATATACACATAAATACCAATAAGTACAGCGTACCAATAAAATATGCTACTAAACAGCTTAAGTATCGTATTGTTTATGGATTTCGTATAGAAATATATACAGAGCAACATGATTACATAATGTCTCTTGAACTTCAGGATGGTAAACATGGCATATTTAAAAATCCTAAACATTATGAGGATATTAAAGTTAAAGCAAGTAAATCTATCCCACAGATAAAAAGAGATTTTACGAGTACATTTAAAAATGGGGAAGCATACTTAAAGGCTGCAACAGGACTCTTTCAACAACCTAGTTACCATGCTAGAAAGATATTAGAACTGCTAGACCTTTATGAGCCTGAAATACTGGATAAGGTAATTGCATATGCAATTGCTAATAACAAACTTGATATTAAGTCAATAAAGCAACTGATAAGGAATGATTTCTTTAAAATCATAGCAGATGAAGTTAAAACCAAGAAGGTTATCAAAAGTACTGATACTGATGGCATCATAAGAAGCTTAGACTACTATGAGGAAAGTAGTGAGGTAACAGCATTATGATGACAAGGGCTATGAAATATGATGATAAATACATTCGTGAACAACTAAAACTCTTTAAGCTGGTTGATATACGTGAAAATTATCAAAGCATCATAGAAGATGCCATAAAAGAAAAACTAGGGTACAAGGATTTCTTAATTAGACTAATTCAAGTTGAAGAAGAAGGAAAGAAAAAAAGGCTAACAGAAAGACTAACACTTAAGGCAGGATTTGATTTTATCAAAACTCTTGACGATATAGAATACGATTTTAATGAAAGCATTAACTATCAAAAGGTTAAGGAACTAGGTACACTATCATTTATGGATTGTAATGAAAATATCATTATCATTGGTCCACCTGGAGTTGGTAAAAGTATGATTGCTACTGGAATTGGGATAAATGCCTGTAATGCTGGAAAAAATGTTATGTTTATCAATGCAAAGGAACTAATGGACAAACTATCAGAAGCCGCTAAGAAAGATACTTTAAAACAGATGTTAAAGACTTTAAATAAGGTTCAGCTTCTTATCATAGATGAACTTTCCTACGTAAAAATGGACAAAGAAAAAGAGAGCATATTTTTTCAGGTTATCCGCCAAAGATACGAAAAAAGCTCTCTAATCGTAACGACTAATCTTCCCCTAAGCAGATGGGATGAAATATTTACGGGTCAATTAGCAGCGACCGCAATATTAGATAGATTAGTTCATCATTGTCATATCCTTAGTATAACAGGAGATAGTTTTCGTGTCAAAGGTGAGAAATATCTATCTGAAATAAAACAAGAAGGAAAACCAAGAAAACAAAATGCTAAGGAGGGAAAATAGATGGCAAATGTACCTAAAGAAGATTATGAAAAAATAGCAAATATATATAATGAATCTGGGGACAAGGCTACCCTAGAATATATAGGGGAGAATTATAGGATAAAAGCTCCTAAGGGCGTATTAATGAGAATTAAGAAGTTCCCAGGGTTTAGCTACGATGCAGAAAAAAAGAAAATTATCATTCCCAAAACTTCAGAAAGAGAAATCTTTATGGGGATAGATGAAATATGTAATAAAAAGGCTTCAAATGAAATATCAACCCGTAAAGCCGTTTCTGTTAATGAAATTGGAGATATTACTCTCGAATTACTATACAAAGATCTCATGCAAGAGAAACTAATGGAATTAAGTAAATATATTAAGCTCAACCGATATTCAAATACGGTTATAATTGATAAAACAGCATTGTCAATGGATGGATATCTGATAACTATAAACTAGTTACAAAATGGTCAATTTTGAACGTAAATAAATGATTTAAGTGGTCAGTTTTAAGTGTGAAAGCTCAAAATTGATCACTTGGAAAACATAAAAATTATATATAAACGATTATTACATCCGATGGTCAAATTTATTCGTAAAAAGTGGTCAAAATTACTTGACAATCAATATATAGTACTAAAACTAAATACCGTAGAGGAGATAGTTGTTATTCATGGATACCGTGGGGGAAATGCACTTCAAAATTTTGTTTAAAATGATTTTGAATCAGAATATGTAAGTAGAAAATATTTATGGTTAAATCCTGGAATTACTTCTTTAATTATTAAAAAAGAACATTAGTAAAAAATTATTAGGGGGTATGAATTTGCATCAACAAACAATTCAGGTTTTAATTTTTATTTATACAATGTAATTGAAGTTGACAGTCACAAATATGAAGTTTTACGAAATAGCTCAGTTGTTAAATTTGACCCCAAAGATGCAAAAGCTATTGGCAAGACAGACTTAAGCTATTTTTAGAAAAAGTGGATATAATTGCAGGTAAGCAGTTTGCTACATTTGAAGACTTATTTAATCAAAGAAAGGAAAAGCGGAGAATTATCAGCCTAGCTAAATTTTCAGGTTCAACTATCAGTAATGGACAACTCAGGATTAAACATAAAGAAGATTATTCATATTGAGATATATTAGATAATGAGTTAAAGAAGAAAGAAGGCTTTGAATATAATGGGATAGCACTTATGGAATACATACCAGATAAAAGAAAAGAAAGAAGCTTCAATTTAATTTTATCTATAGAAAATAGATTCAACAATCAAAAAAAGAAAAGAGCCAATTAAGTACTTCTGATTTGATGATCGATGTACAAGATGGAGATGTTTTCCGTAGGATGTTTAGTGCTAATAAAGAGTATTATGAAGAATATTACGAAGAATACTTTGATGAGGATATTTTACAAGATATCATTAATGTTGGATTTGATGATTGGGATGCAACTAGTAGCGTTGATATTTTTGATGAATACGATGAGTATGATGAATCTGATTACTTCGATTTCAGAAAGACTACCGAAGATAAAAAAGAAAATGAGGGATTAGTAATCTTCAAGAATAATCCACATATTTACCAATTGGATAGATTGCTTGGGAACTTCAGGATATATATAGAAAATAATATAGACGCCAAAACATTTGCTACAAATAATAAATATATGGTTATAAATCTACTTCATCCATATGGAATAGAGTGTGTTACTAATGAATTATATGAAATTTCAGATTTAGATTTAGATGTGCTTATGAAATATGATTTTAGAATTAAAAATATATTGGATCGTTTTAAAAATCATATACCGAATATTAATATCCCTAGTCTTGGATCACTTCACAACAAATATACTCCTAATGATGATGAAGATATTCCTTTTTAATATTATAAAAAAATAAATAGTACAAGTTTGATAACTAAATAGTATTTTACTAAGAGCGAAGCAGGAAATTATCAAAATTATAAATATAGGAGAGATTATCCATGCGTATTTTTCGTACTAAAGCCTATGACAATGGTTGGAAGGGTTTAATATGGCTTAGAAATACAGCTATAAAAAGAAATGATTTTGATTTAACTGATGAATGGTGACGAGTCTTAAAGGGGGGAAGCCTAAAGTATAACTTTATTAATTTTCACTTTTGCACAAGTTTTATTTTATATATATCTCATATTTTATAATAAGAAAATTTCTTTAAAACTATAATGTCACCTTGAAATTAAGCACAAAGTTACATCGATACTATTAACACACTATAATTTCGACAAAATGTGTCAAAAAATTTAGAGTAGTTATATTATAATTGAATTGATATGTAGAAAGAGGGGGATGCGCTATGGGATGGGCAAAATATGCGGAGGATAACATAGAGATAGCTAATAGTAGGAGGTATGATAAGGGAATTGATTCTATTCCTTTTAAGGATTTTAAGAAGAAAACAAAGGGAAGTCTTGAACTAATATCAAAAGAAGAGGAGTATCAATTAATTTTAAGAGAGCTATTAAAGATAGACAAATGGTTAGAACTAATTAACGATATGACTAACGTAATACATACACCTCTTCTTCAGCAGCATCTTCGTAACCAAAAGAAATATCTTCTTATGGATAAGGAGAATTATATTAATTATAGGTATGATTCGAAATTTAAAACCCTTAGAAATGTGCAGGCGGACAGAAGTAAAATAAACTTAAAAGATTATACATCTAATCTTATTAACAACTATGCCATATACATTATAGATAATATGAAGGGAATAAAAAACAGCACAGATCATGAAGCCATAGTTCTAAATTCTTTATTACTAGACTTAGAAGATCTTGCCAGTAAATATTTAGGTATAGACATAAAAACATTACATATTCCATTGGTAAAATACATTAGAGAAAATGTTATCAAGGAAGAAGAAATAGTAAGAGCTATATGCAACAAATGTGGAGAGAAGACATATAGTGATTTTAATCACTGTATATACTGTAAATATACAAGGGAGGGCATCTAAATGGATCTTATTTTTCTAGACGAAAAAGGAACAAGGGAATTAAAAAACATTTTAGAGTTCCTAATGAATCCTGACTCAATTGAAAATACTTCACAAAAAACAAAGTTTGGAAAGATTGAGTATAGGAAAAAAGTTATACTTAACAGTTTCAAACATCTAACTCCAGAAGATGATAGACAACAGAGCTTAATTAAAAATCTAAAAGATGAGCCAAAAGCTCTTGAAGAAGTTGTGAATTCACTTGATGAATTTAAGACATCGGAATTTAAAGAAAATATAGCAGCTTTTCTTTATGACTTAATGAAAAGCATTAATGACTCAAAGCTAAAATTAAGAATATTAGAGGTTCTCTATTTAAATGATAGTGAGTACTCACTAAGGATTATCAGGGAAGCAGAAACACAGGAATTAAAAAAGCAACTTTATGAAGTATGTTTACACCAAGATCAAGAAAGGGGATATCTGTATGGGCTATTAAGTGATGTCAATATCATATCTCCTGGTTCATTAGACACAGAGAAAATGTTATATGAAATCAATACCTTACAGCCCTATTATAATAATTCTATTTTAGAACTAGTTCTAAATAATTATAAGGAGAAATATGATTTACTCGATACAATTAATAGGAATATAGAGTTAAGGGATTTTAGCACATTAATGACTTTAGCAAAAAATATTGATCGACTTAGTCAATATACATTTGAAGTTGATAAGGAGGAACTATTACTAATAAAATGGGCCTTTGATATTAAAGACGAAAATAGCCTTAAATATGAAATTGAGAACAAGGATTTAAGCACATATTCCTATGAATGGCTTATTTATTTAGTAGACAACCTATTACAGGGGAATGAATTAAGAAAAAAAATTGGGGTTATGATTTTGACTTATATAGTGGGAGATAAGGATTTTAAACAGGATTATTCAGATGAAATTGCTAATATCATAAAGAGTCATATGAAAGGCTCCAAAGCGCATAGGGATGACTTTTTCAAAATATTAGCTGAACTAAATACTATGAATGGATTTCATGAAATAATAGACATAATTTTCGAAGAGGATTTAGCACTGCTTAAGAATAAAAATGTCATAAAGTACATTTATAATAAGATAGATAAAACAAAAGAGAATGAATTCATAGCCAAGGCAGATAAATTTGATGAAGAAATAGAATTAGACAAAGACATGAACCCTAAGGTCCTAGTTCTATTATTTAGAAAGAAATCACTTAAGGAAAACTACTTATTTTTGAGTAGGATGAGAGATTTAAATAACACTTTGTATTCTACAATGATGGATTACTTTGAAAAAATCATCAAAAATAATTTAGATGATAATAAAAATTATACTAAACTTATGGTTATTTTTAAATATGATTGCAATGACAAAACTATTTTAGGGGAAATAAAGAAATACGAGGAGGAAAATCAAGAAATTATTAAAGCAACAATTAGGGTGATAGACCCAAGTTTGCTTGAGGATCATTATGCTAAAGAAATTGAACAGGCTTTAGTGAATAAAGACAATCGCTATATTATTGAAATACTTAAGAAAATAGAAAGTCTGGATATTAGGCGTAATTGTTCCTTAATAATAGTAGAAGGCCTGCTAAGAAATGATTTTTATATGCTAGTAGATATATGGGAGGATCTTTCACTAGATGTAATTAGCGAAACTAAGTATAAAGAAGAGATTTTTGATATGTTAGCTCGGAAGGAAATTGAATTAACAAAAGAAGTTATAGACTTTTTAGACATGATTAGAATAGAACCTATTACTTTATACAGAAATGTAAAATTACCAGAACAAAAAGAATATTTAATGGATATGTGGCATAAATCAGGAGATAATGGAAAGATTGTAAGCGTAATTAAAGAAATATTATTAGTTGAAGCCAATTGCTTACAAGACTTGGAAGACATTATTAAGATATCAAGTTGTTATGGAATAAACAATCCCGGTCTTGTAGCAATAGCTAAAATAAAAGCATATTCGTTAATCAGTATAAGCCTACTAGATATTAGTGTTGAAGTTGAAGGGGCACCAGACTTATTAGATAAACTGGTAAATAAGTTAGAGCTTTTTAGTCTAGTCGATAAGTTCGTAAAGGATGAAACATTTCATGAGGAGTTAGATAAGAGAATAGTTGATTATATTATTAAAAAGCTAATGATAAATACTTCTGAGAATACTATATGGGAGTATTATTGGGATAATATCAATAAAGAGCTGAACGCTAGAAGCTCTAATAGTAGTAGAGAAAAAATGGAGTCCTTTTTTTCCAATCTAACTAATACTAAAGATAGAATAGAATGGTTTTTAGATATAATTGATACTAAAACCCTTCCCAACGAAATATTTGTGGAAGTAATAGAAATCTTATTAATCTTATTGAATAAATATAATAGAATCATTCTGCAAAGCAAGCAAGAAAACGATTCAGTAAAGAAAAGCACTTTAAAAATAATAGGGACAAGCATTAGTAAATCCTTAAGTAATATAGAAAAGACAGTAGTTAATAGAAGCACTGACGTTACAAATGATATATTAATAGAAAATATTAAGAAATTAAGGAGAACACTAAAAGAGGTCGGAATCGATTCTGTTGAGGATATCGATAATTATGGTGTAATAGTTTGCTTTGACAACAAAAAGCATGAGAACAACCAGCCAGTAGCTATTGATGAGGGGAGAGTAGATTCTTTAGGAGTTAGAATCAATAATGAAAACATTATGTTAAGTACTTTATTAAATATATAAAAACAAGGGGGATATAAATGAAGAATATTACTATAGGTATAGATTTTGGGACTACAAATACTTCTGTTGCTTATATGAAATATAATAATATTTGGTCTGTATTTAGTCCTGAATGTTTTGATCTAGACAGAAATGATACTATTAGAACAAATATTACCTACAAGGACGAAACTAATTATTGGATAGGTGAAGATGCACTAATACACTCATACGAATATCCAGATGGATTTGTTAATTCTTTAAAAAGGCAAATAGTAAGCGATACACTTAAAAATGCAGGCATTAAAAACAAATCTGATTTAGATATAGTATCTGATTTTCTATCTGCAATTATGAAAAAAATCGAACCACAAATTCCATATAAGACCCAAGTAGGAGGAGTGGCTGTAGGTGTACCCATAGGTTTTAAAGATAAAGACAAGGAATTGTATTTAAGGGCTATGTTGAAAGCAGGAATATATAAGGATTATAATGTTGCCAAAGCTAATACAATTTTTGTATCTGAACCTATAGCTTCAGTATTAAATTATAATTTATTATTAAAAGATGATAAGAGATTGCTTGTTTTTGACTTTGGGGGAGGAACCCTAGACTTAGTTATAATGGATATGAAGAATATTAGAAACGCAAATGAGATATCTCCTCATGATGTTATTTCTAAAAAAGGCAGACTAAATCTTGGTGGAGATGATTTTGATAAGGCTATACTCGAAAATATTGTTGTAGAAAAATATGGGATGAGAAACCTTAAAAGAGACTTAGGAATAAATAGGATAGAAGACCTGCTATCAGTACAAGAAGGTATTGAATTAATGAATCAAATAAGAGAAGCAAAAGAGGAATTATCAAGGTATGAGATTGCTACAATAGCCTTTGAAAAAGGGAATCTAAAAATGAATATTGAGATAACAAAAAAAGAGTATGAATTAGCTATAAGCTCATACCTCAGGGAAATAAGGGAATTAGTGTTAGATTGCTTACGTGAATCAGGATTAAATTCTAATGATATAGACATAGTTGTGCTCTCAGGGGGGAGTTCATTAACCCCAGCAGTACAAGAAATTTTATACGAAATTTTCGGTAGAGATAAAATAAAAGTGAATGGCGATGCAATGACAAGTATTGCAAGAGGATTAGCCTTAAGGGGTTATGATCCAAATGCGCATAAATACAATGATATTTTAGAACATGATTATGGAGTCAAAATGAAAGATGAATATGGACAGAAGGATATTATAGAAATAGTTCTTAACAAAGGCAGAAAAATAAAAGAATTAAATGAAGAAGAATGTTATAAAGAATTTGAGTTAACTACAAATGCAAGAGGGAAAAATACATTTAAAGTTAGTATCTGTGAGAATAATGAAGAAATAGGAAAAGCATATGTTCCCCTTGATGAAGAACTGACAAATGCAAATTTCAAATTGTATTTTACAATAGATGAAAATAGCGATAGACTAGAATTACATATTTATGAATCAATGTGGGGGAAAAAGCTAGATATACCTATTGAGAATAGGTTCTTTGAAATTAATAAATAAAGGGGAGTATTGAATGAGTACACTAAAATTAGGAGTTAAAGAAAGATATGATATTATCGAAGATCAAATATTGAAGTATAATATTAAAGAAGGGACTATTTCACCATTTACTAGACTAAGGGTAATCGACATAGATAGTGAGAAGGAAGAGATAGATATTAAAAAGCCAACTCCAATAGAAGAAGTTGACATAAAAAAAGTAAGTAAGAAAACCACGGATAAAAATATACCAGATGATGAAGAAGTTGATATCAAAAAGATAGGTAAAAAAGCTGTAGAAAATACTGTTACTGATGATGAAACCGATATTAAAAGAATAACTCACAAAAATAATAGTAAAAATGCAACTGAAGAAGAAATAGATATTAAGAAAGTTAAGAAATAAGCTTTATTTGCATCTTTATTAATATTTTCAGAAGTTCATCTAAGCTCTTTACATCAGGTCTGTTAGAAAATGAATATGTTACTTTATTAATAAGGCATCACCTCGTATAATATGTTTAGACCCAGTTTTCTATGGTGTCTAAGCATATTATTATTTTATTTTTGTTTACAATTTTTAATTGAGATATCTTAATGCTAAAAAAATTATGAATAATTAGTAAAGAATAATTCTTCTTCTCCTTGCAAAAACACAAGGTTATTGCCTTGAAATCCACTTCTTTTTACAGCACTCACATTGCTAATTTCTTATCCTCCAATGAAATACTCTTAGCATATAGACCTCTTGTATATTGTCTTAATCCTAAGACTGTTGCTAATTACAGAAAGTCTTTTGTTGATATAGATAAAACTGATCCCCTAGATGCTTATATTATTGCTGATTTTGCTAGATGTGGTAGGATCACATCTGAACCTTGGCGTGGTGCTCAGTTTCTTGCTTTGCAAAGACTTACCCTATATAGACTTCATTTAGTTGAATGTGTCTCTCGTGAGAAGTCTTATATGATATCTAATATCTATTTGAAGTTCAGTGAGTTATCTGTATTGGATAAAGAAGAAAGACATTTCTCTAATACTTATGGGGCTACTTCAGCTGCTGTTTTAACTGAGTTTCTTTCCTTAGATGATATTGCTTATTCTTCTATTGAAGATTTAGTGGTTTTTGTAAAGGAAAAGGGTAGAAATCGCTTTAGTGACCCTTATGAAACTGCTAAAACACTTCAAAAAGCCGCTAAAGATTCTTATCGATTAGATAAGGTTCTATATGAGCCCTTAAATGTATCTATTGCTTCATCTTTTAATGTTATTAAAGCCTTAGAAGATGAAATTAAGACAATTGACAAAGCCATTGAAAAAAACATCAAAGGTATTAATACTACTGAATATCAGTCTCTTAACTCTATCCCGGGTATTGGACCTGTATTTGCTAGTGGTATTCTTGCTGAGATTGGCACTGTTATCTCTTTTGATTCGCATAACGCTCTAGCTAACTATGCAGGACTTACTTGGAGAGTTAACCAGTCTGGTAATTACTTATCTGATGATACTAAAATGACCAAGACTGGTAACAAGTACCTTAGATACTACTTAACTGAAGCTGCTAATAGTGTTAGGAATCGTGTTCCTGAATACAATGAATTTTACTTAAAGAAGTATGGTGAAGTAACTACTCACCAGCACAAAAGAGCACTCGCACTTACATCTCGTAAATTAGTACGTCTGATTTTTGGATTGCTGACCAGAAATCAACTCTACTCCAGCGATAAAGTTGGAGAGATATAATAGAATATTTTCTAGTCTTAAGCCTATTTTTTATCTCAAAGTCATAGGGTTTATTAAAGTTACCCTTTTTTAAACATTTCTTTTGTTTTCTCTAACAATTCTCTCTTGACATATTACCAGATTGCTTAACAAAAAAGTACTGACTAAAGGCAAGAAGATATACATTATTGATATGAAAAACAACAATTTATAATTGTAGAAATAACTACAGTAGGACTAGCGCATAACATAATTAACATCTAAAGAAACCAATTATAAAGCATATTTCAAATAACAATGGTAGTTTAAAATATCTGTAATGGCTATTATGAGGATATTAGATATTTTAGTAAAAAGATTTGATATGTTTAATCAATTACAAGTGATTGTTATTCTGCAAAAAAATAAGATGAGAGAAAATGTCATGTTTATATTATTAATATATCTACGATATCCTTAATGTACTTAAATAGCAAACTTTGTTTGCGGAGGTTTATTTAGCTTAACATAGGTTAACATTAAGGATGTAAATATATGCAAGAATCCTTGACGTAACATATAATAAACATTATACTATAATCAGGAGGGATTTCCTGTGATTAACAATATTAAATTAATACGTGAAATTTATGGTGCAACTCAAAGTGATATTGCCACAGTTTTAGGTGTAAGTAGAGTAACAATAGCAAAATGGGAAAAGGATTTAGAAAACAAAGTTTCACCATCAGTTTTGGAAAAGATGTCGTTATTTTTTGGTGTAGGGCCAGAATGTTTTTATGACATAGAAATTGACGAACAGCGAACTCAAATGATTATTAATAGTAGCAAAAAAGCAAAGGAAATTGATGCTAAAAATCATACTAAAAAAGAAGAACATTTTAACCAGCTTTTCTCTAGTACAACTTTTGACGAAGCAACTTCAAAGTATATGTTTGGAATGAAAATGTTATTGGCTTTATCTGATGAGGGAAAAGTAGAAGACCTAAAAATAGTAAAACAGATTAACGAAAAAATGAATAATCGCCTTGATGCTATAATTAAAGTGAAGGAAAAAGAAAATGGAGGCTCAATCAGTGAACTTGTAGAAAAGTTATCATTTAATATAGAAGATAATTAAAAATTCCCCAAAGAAAAAGAAAAAGCCTAATAGACGGGCATCTATTAAAGCTTTTCTAAAAACTACTTCATCTATTGAAGATAAAAAAACGTCTTAATAACCAGTTTACCTAAAATAGTGAAGAGTGTCAAGGCTTTTAGTAATAGACCAATGCAGGAATGGAGGTTAATTATATTGCATTTATCTTTTTCTATGGGTTTATTATACATCATAATTCACTATTTGTAGGAGGACTGATATATGATAATCACTGGTAATAGGATTATAAACATTGATAAGTATCTTTTGGAATTTCAAGAAGGAGAGCAATTTTATATAGGACTTCAAGATGTGCAGGAATACTCTGAACAAGTTCAGAAATATGGATTTCTAGAAGATTTTTCAGAAACGCATACTTTTTTACCGCGACCTCTTAGACGAATTACAGAATTCAATGCTAATGGACGATGGGTTGCAGATAAATCACTTCCAAAGGAAGAACGTTCCTTCGAAAGTGAATATCATGTAATAGATTGGCATGGTAATCATCATTATGGTATACGTTATTATACTAGAGAGTGTTATCAACGAAGGTTAATTCTACCACCAGAAGTTGAATTAACATATACTAAGGGTTCTTTAATTTCCCCTTTACTAGTTTATTCTCAAGAAAATAAAGGTCTAATAAAGCACATTATTAATATGTTCCTTGAGATGTTTGGATATTGTGAAATTTTAACTGAAAAATACATTCCTAAGAAAATAAAAACAAAAAGGCTACCTTGGACGGTACTTCCTAAAGGAGAATATCCATGGGAAAAAGCTAAACAGCATCTTGATGTCATAATAAATACTATACCAGACAAACATAGAACTGTTATTAGGAAAAGACATGAAGTTATTACACAAAATACACCAGATTTCATGGCAATCGGAGATCAAGGATTTTGGGGATATGTTATTTATGGATTTACTTATAGAGATATTTTTGTATTTGAATCCAATAAGACTGACAATGCCACATATGTTTTTAAAGGAAACTGGATAGATGCGTCAAGGTTGACTAAAGCCGAAGTACTGTGTGGAAAGCTTCATGAGGCAAGGATTATTCATAATCAAAAGTGGGAAGATAATATTAATCAATTAATCAGTTAGTTCAAAGATTCTGTAAGTGCAGATTACTCTAGATTAAACAAAATCTAGAAGTAACTGCACTTTTATTTCTAAATAATAATATATGCATAAGGTGATTTCAATGATATATTGAAATGATTCTATTCTGCAAAGGAATCGAAAAAAACAAAATTGCAGATACACAGGGAACTTTTCATACATAACTATAGTTACTAGTTTAGCTACTATTTGACATTGAATTACACTTATGAATTAAATAAGATTATACATAGGATAAGTAGCATACCTAATATACAATAGTATGATACTTGTCCTTCTTATATAAGCAAGTAGTTATCTAAAAAACATGTAGTATTAGAGGAGGTAGCTTAGTGAACCAGTTTTTAGATAATTACCAAAGAGAAGTAATAACAGAGACATACAATGTAGCAATTTACTGCAGAATAAGTAATAAGGATGATGATAAGGCTGAATCAAATTCAATTAGTAATCAAAAGAATATTTTAATAAGATATGTATCTGAAAGAGGATGGAATAGTGTAGGAACATATGTTGACGATGGATACTCTGGATTTATTTTTATGTACCAGAATTTAATAAAATGCTTAAGGATATCGGGTTAGTTTTGAATAGTCAGAAATAAGATATTCACTTCACAATTTCTCCCCTAGTACAAGTTTTATTTCACACATATTCCCCATATAATAAATTATAATGGGGAGGGGTTTGTTTATGTCTAGGCGTGCTATGTTGATAACTATAGGTTTTTTATGTATACTTGCAGTTCTTCTCATAGGAGACTTTATAATAACAAATACAGGTACTTATAGAAACAAGAATAAGGGTGATAAGCTTGTTGAAACATATAATGAGATAGACGATTTAAGGAATAGAAATCTATCCATACTCATTGAAATTGATTCAAAGCTATTGTATTTAATTGATACTGACAATAATGAAATTGTAAGGAAGTATGTAGTAGCTACTGGAAAGAGAGAAACTCCTACACCTATTGGAAGCTTTAAGATAGTACAGAAAGGTCTTTGGGGTGAAGGCTTTGGCACTAGATGGATGGGGTTAAATGTACCCTGGGGTAAATACGGTATACACGGAACAAACAAACCCCAATCTATTGGCTTTAATGCATCTCAAGGATGTATTAGAATGAACAATAGAGATGTTGAAGAGCTTTATAGTCTCGTAAAGTATGGCACTAGTGTTGCTATTGTAGGAGGTCCTTATGGCTCTTTTAATCATGGTTTTAGAATTTTAATGCATGGAGATAGGGGTGCAGATGTACAAGAGGTTCAGAAAAGGCTAAAGCAACTAGGATATTATACTGGTTCCATAGATGGAATATTTGGCAATGGACTTAGAGCTGCTATTATGAAGTTTTATGCTGATAATAAGATGCCCGTATCTGATAGAATAGGATATGAGGCATATAAAAAGCTTAATATTGTTTTAATGGATTAATTAGCAGATTAATTTTTGTGAAATAATCAAATAATATGATATAATTATAAATGTGATTAATTAATAACAAATAGGGTATATACATATCATAAGCAACGTAGTAAACTATCAAGATATTTAGGAGGGAAACATATGTTATCAGAAAAATTAGCAAAAGCATTAAATGATCAAATGAATTTTGAATTTTTATCAGCTCATTACTATCTTGCAATGGCAGCATATTTCGAGGACCAAGATTTAAGTGGGTTTGGTCATTTCTTTATAGTTCAAGCAGAGGAAGAGAGATTTCATGCTATGAAATTCTATAACTTTATTAATGAAATGGACGAAAGAGCTACTATACAAGCTATAAGCGAACCACAAAACGAATTTAAATCTTATGTTGATGTATTTGAAAATGCATTAGAGCATGAAAAAGAAGTTACAAAAAGAATATACAATTTGATGGATATCGCAACTGAAGAAAGAGAACATGCTACTATAAGCTTCTTAAAATGGTTTATAGATGAGCAAGTAGAAGAAGAAGCAAGCATGAAAAACATCATCAAAAAGCTACAAAGAATGGGCGAAGACAATCATGCAATATATGCATTAGATCAAGAGCTAGCACAAAGAGTATTTACTCCACCTGTTGCAGAATAATAGCTTGTATTAAATTTTATATAAAAAGCAAAAAAACAAAGGTAACTTTAAGCTACCTTTGTTTTTTTATATATATTATATGGACCTTTCATTCAATACTATCTAGTAGTTCCACCCATGCTTCTTTGAGCCATTTCTACTAGCCTTTTTGTCATATATCCACCAACATAACCATTTTGTCTAGCTGAAAGATTTCCTTTATCCATTGATTCATAGTTAGTCATACCAAGTTCGCTAGCTATTTCAGTTTTCATTTGGTTAAGAGCTTGACGAGCTTCTGGTACTACTATTCTATTACTAGTGTTATTATTAGGCATTGTTATCCTCCCTTCATTGGTTATTTAATACTTGTAGTAGTATTATGTGTAAATATTGTTTGAGTAAACCAAGTAAATTTAACTATTAGTGGATTACAATACCAAGATATTGATAAAGTTTACAGTTAATAAAAAGCTTGAAACTACTGTAATATCATTTTAAGTCCAAACAGTAGTAGAATGACTCCACCCAAAAGACTTGCATATTCCTTAATAAAAAAACTTTTTCGGGCTTTTTTACTAATTATTAAACCGATTGCCGTGAGCAAAGAGCATATTAGTCCAACTACAGGAGAATTTTTTAGTATAAGGGTTTCAATATTAAAATTGCTAAAAAGGGTAAATCCTATAACTAAGGCATCAATGCTTACACATATACCTAGAAGCATTATTATTATGAGATTTAAATTAGTTAATTTTTCTTCCTTTGAAAGGCCTTCCTTAAACATTAGCACACCAACTAAAAAAACTATTATACCACCAAGCTTAGAAGACAAATGAAATATATACATGTTGAATAATCCGCCAAAGCAACCTCCCATAGTAACAAACAAAAACTGAAAAAAGCCGAAAACTATTATTAATATAAGTGCTTTTTTCTTAGTTGTTTTTTTATTTAGACCTACTGAAAATGCAATACTAAAAGCATCAAGCCCTAGAGCAATAGATATGATACTCAAATCATAAAAAGCCATATAAATCCTCCCTAAGCAGTTTTGGTATTGTCAAAAATCTTAATAGAGATTTCTAACAACCCTTGATTTTTGAATATTTGTATTGCTTAAAAATCCTTACCCCTTGCAAGGGATAATTATTTTAATATCTTTATAAACAAAAATGGATGACAAATCCCCATT
>NZ_JAWRHZ010000051.1:0-54272 GCF_040308045.1 Proteiniborus sp. | reverse complement strand
CCTTAAAAAAACTGTCTAAATTAGTGGTTCTTTCCATAGTTAGTTGAATTTATAACTAATTAGTATTATAATATTTTAATAATAATTCGAGAAATGAGGCTTTGATATGGAAGAACTTATTAAACTATTAGATAAAAACCTAGGATATATTGATCATTCTATCTTAAACGATACTATTTATATAAATGTAAAATCAGTACGCGAATATGCTATATGTCCATATTGCAATACCCCTTCTACCAAAGTACATTCATATTATAAAAGGAGCTTTCAAGATCTACCTATACAAGATAAGAAGACTGTTATTATTCTAAGCAATAGAAAGATGTTCTGTGTAAATGAAGATTGTAAGCATACAACATTTGCTGAAACTTTTGATTTTATTAAGTTTAAATCTAAGAAAACTAGCCGTTTACAAAATGAAATAATTAATATATCTCAAAACGTTAGCTCTATATCAGCTGCTAAGATGATAAATACTAGAATTGCGAGTATAGGAAAAAGTACTATTTGCAATCTTTTAAAAAAAAATAATTATAAGTATTAATAAGAATAATGTTAAAAAGGTATGTATTGATGATTTTGCAACAAAAAAGCGTGAAACCTATGGAACTGTTATGATTGATATAGATACTCATAGAATTGTTGATATGATTAATTCTAGGGAGTATGATGATATTGTTACTTGGCTAAAGACATTTCCAAACCTTCAGGTAGTTTCACGAGATGGCTCTATTACATATTCTAATGCAATCAAAGGTAGAAATAGAAGCTGAAGCACAAGATAAAGAAAAGGGAATCTTAATAGAAAGTAATAATAAACAATTAACTTTATCTGAGAAAATAGATGCAGCTAGAAGATTAGTTGAAACTGGTACTACAAATACAAAGATTTGCAAGTTATTAAATATGGATATCCGTACCTTAGAAAAGTATCTTAATATGTCTGAAAAAGAACTATATGAGAATTTAAATATAAGTACTGTAGAATCTACTCACAATAATAACGTTGCTAAAAAAGAACAATTAATATCTATGGTGAGAGAAATGTATCAAAAAGGTTTTTCTAAAAGAGCAATATCGAGAGAATTAGGTATCCATCGTACTACCGTTACAAATTATTTAAATCCAAATGCATCTCCAATTAATGGAAACTATGCCACAACAAGAAATGATACTTTGCTATCTCCTTATCATGAGCATATTAATCAACTTCTATTAGAAGGATATACATTTAAAAGGATAGAGGAGTCTATTAAAGCTAAAGGGTATACAGGTTCAAGCTCGACAATACGTATGTATACAACTCGTATGAGAAAATTAAATAAAGAGGCAATTAAAGAATTCACTAATGAAAATGTGGAATTTATTGAAAGATCACTACTTATAAAGCTGCTGTATAAACCATTAAAAGATGTGAAAAAACTAAGTGAATCCCAACTAAATAAAGTATTATCGGCACATCCATTATTTGATAAAATCTACAAACTTGTATTAAGATTTAAGGATATTTTAAAAGGTTCAAATCCTGACAATTTAAATTTATGGATTGAGCAAGCTAAACAATTAGAGATAAGTGAAATAAATAGCTTTGTAAATGGAATAAATAGAGATATTGATGCTATAAAAAATGCTATTACCTATAGTTATAGTAATGGATTGGCAGAAGGCAGTGTGAATAAGATTAAAGTTATAAAAAGAATTATGTATGGCCGTTGTAACTTTTCAACTTTACGTTCAAAGGTTCTTTTATTAGAAAGGACATGAGATTTCAACTAACTATGGAAAGAACCAGTTTTCACTTGACAAATACAAATATAATATGTTTTAGTATTCTAAGGATTTAAGCTATTGTAAAACATGGGGAAGTTTAAGCGAGAGCGAAATAAGAGCGATGCCAGACTCTTAACATATTAACTTTTCCAATACTCTAAAAAATCAGTTTCAAATAAGGTAAACATGTCTTCTTTTAAAGTAATAGAAGGTCCTCTGCTCCATAAAAATAATTTCATGAAGCAGAGGACTTTAGTCAATGCCATTTTTACTAAAATAAATAGTCAATATATACTCTAGCTACCAATATATTACTAGGCTTAGTAGGGACTATTTTAATAATCACAGGAGTATCATCAGAAGAATTAATTATTAATGCTTCCATAGCTTTTAAAGAGTAAGTATTGTCATGGGTTTCAATATTTACATCGTTAACACTTAAAATAATGGTGAATTGATTTTTACTCAAAATCTCATTTAATACATATTCTTCATCAATATAAATACATGAAAGACTTCCCTTTGTTCCATTTGCCAACATTAAATTAAAATCCTTAGCTGTACCATAACTAGTTGTATTTAATCCACCATCAAACTCATAGATCTGAAACGGTTTTAATTCCATATAATCTTCATTATTGTGAGTCAATTTTAAATTTTTATCAAGTGGTGTAATAAATCTATATACTCCTTCTAATTTTGTAAATTCTGATTTTTCAAGTTCCACAGTAGCAGAACTTATTCTAAACTTAAAATTAATGCTCTTGTAACTTGCATCTTCAGGATAAATATAGATCTGAGTAGTTTTTCCACCACTCCACTCTGTTACAATGAAATCCTCGTTTTTTATTAGTTTTATAGTATTAGCCATATTATTCTCCTTGATAATATATAGGTTTTATGCATACTTGTAAACATTGTTAAAACAAAATAGTATGTACCATTAAGATATGGTTTGGTCTATATAGATTATAATCTAAAAAGAGAAATTATGGAAGTGTTATTCAGACCCACTGGTAACTTATTCTACTTATTTTTATGGAATAATATTGAAAGTTATTTCTAATAAAGCAAATAATAATAAATAACGGATTTCATTATGATATTTGCCTCTCTTGTTTTTTTATGTCATACATAATTTTCTATGATTATATCAAACTATAATTAGACCAATTTTTTGTGAAATGGTTGAAGCTTATACAAAATAATACTAGGAGGAAAAATATGATTACAAATAGAGCTAATGAAATATTAAATCAAAACCGTAGGAATATTGAAGTTCTTCACAATGGTAATCAGGTTTGGCTAGAAGGCGTTAATTCTTTAAATAACACTGCTCAAGTGAGAGTACTAGAAAATAATCAAAACATAATAGTACCTATTGACGAATTAAATGAAACTGGTAGGGAACTTAAATAAATTAAAAAGCTTCTATGATATGCTTCCTTTATAGTAAATAGTTTAAAAAATCTAACTACTATATAGGAGGCTTTTATGTTTCATAATAATCAGCTGACTATTTAAACTCTTAGTAATATTATATAAATAAATTAACTGTTCTATTGAGAGGGAAGAGTAATAGTTCTTAACTTTTTACAAGCACTTTGTTAAAAAAGTAACGTAGACTTCAGTTTTTTCAATGCGTAAAGTACTTTACAAAGGAAAAGAGATATGATAGTATATGGATAGCTAATATAGTAAAAATATACTTAATAGTTTGATCAAGGAAATTATTAAAATACAATATTAATAACAGGAGAATTGGAGTGTCAACAATTAATAACATTATATTATATATGTGTTGTTTAATTGTTGCTTTTTTTACGCCTTTTTGTTTATTAAAAAGCAAACACTAATAGAAGAAAGTATTAGTTAATGGAAAATGTATCCAGAAGATTATACTATCGTATGAGATAATACAATGATGTCTCTTCTAATACCATAGGTGTTTAATGTAAATACGAGATTACATATAAAAGCTAATAAGAATATTCTGAAAGTATCGCATTATTTACTCTAAACCTATTTAATTAGGCTTAGAGAGGTAAAAGGAGGAAGGTATTGGAGACTTTAAAAGAGAAAACTGTATTTTTATTAGATATGGATGGAACTATATATCTTGGAGATGAATTAATTGATGGTTCGAAAGAATTTCTAGAAACTATAAAAAAGGAAGGAAAAAGATATATTTTTCTCACGAACAATTCATCAAAAAGCAAAGAAGTATATGTAGAAAAGCTTAATAATTTAGGTATACAAGCTACTGAGGAAGAGGTATTTACTTCAGGAGAAGCTACTACCATGTATTTAAAGAAACAAAAAGAAGGTGCAAAAATTTATTTATTAGGAACTGAGGCATTAGAAAAAGAATTTATAAAAGAAGGTTTTATATTAGAAAAAGAAAGACATAAAAACATAGATTATGTAGTATTAGGGTTTGATACCACATTAACTTATGAAAAATTATGGGCAGCATGTGAATACATATCTGAGGGAGTGGAGTATATAGCTACACATCCAGACTTTAATTGTCCCTTGCCCAATGATAAATTTATGCCAGATGCAGGTGCAATGGCTGCATTTATAGAAGCTTCTACTGGTAAGACACCAAAAGTAATAGGTAAACCAAATAAGGAAGTAGTAGAAAGTATTGCTTCAAAATATGGTTTAAACAGAGAAGATATGGTAATGGTAGGAGATAGATTATATACAGATATTAAGACTGGACAAAATGCAGGTATAGCCTCTGTATTAGTTTATTCTGGTGAAACTAAAGAAGAAGACTACAGAAATAGTGAAACGAGAGCAGATTATGTGTTTAATTCTGTAAAAGATATGATTGAGTTATTATAATTTAGAGTTCATATAAAAAGTGAATTCACTTAAAAAAATAAGGAATGATAGTATGAGTGAAACAATAATTGATAAGATTGAGTTAAATCCAGTTATTGCAGCCGTTCAGAATGAAAAAGACTTAGAAATTGCAATTAAGTCTCGAGTATCAACTATATTTTTACTTTGTTGATATATTTAATGCTAAATCACTAGTTGACAAAATCAAAAATGCTGGTAAAAACGCTTTAATACATATTGATTTTCTCGAAGGAATAGGAAGAGACGCTAAAGCTATTGATTATATTATTCATGTTATTCAACCAGATGGTATTATTAGCACTAAAAGTAGTCATATAAAGATTGCTAGGGCAAAAGGGTGCTTTACAATACAAAGATTCTTTTTGATTGATAGTAAATCCTACGAAATGACAATAAAAAGTGTGAAATCTATACAACCAGATATGATTGAGATTATGCCTGGGGTTATGCCTGGAGTAATAGAACGCATTACAAGACAACTGTCAATACCTGTTATAGCAGGAGGGTTAATAAGTAGCAAGCAAGATATAATGGAAGTTTTAAAGGCAGGAGCATTAGGAGCATCCACCGGTAAAAAGAATTTATGGGAACTATAGTATCAAATTTATGATACTTTGATTACAAAAAAATGTTTATGGCTGAGAATAGGAGAGCCGTGGAACTAAATCTATTTTAAATAGGTTATGTTTGCACGGCTTTTTTTATCTTTTCGGCAATATTACTACAACCTTAATTTTAAAAATAAGTATTCATTTTATATTTTCTCAAGATTTTCGTGTGTATGTAAAAAGGAGGAATAAAGAATGTATGATATTACAGTCATTGGAGCCGGTATAGTGGGTACTTTTATAGCCAGAGAGCTTTCAAGATATGAATTAAGAGTGTTACTAATTGATAAGGAAAATGATGTAGCCAATGGAACTACAAAAGCAAACAGCGCTATAGTACATGTTGGATATGATGCGGCAGAAGGAACATTAAAGGCTAAATTAAATGTAAGAGGAAATGAACTATATGAAGAGATATGTAAGGAGCTACATGTTCCTTTCAAAAGAATAGGTTCTTTAGTTATAGCTTTTAATAAACAAGAGATGGAGACAGTAAAAGAGCTATTTGATAGAGGAATAAAAAATGGTGTCCCTCAATTGGAAATATTAGACAAAGAAGGTTTATTAAAGCTTGAAAAAAACATAAATGAAGAGGTAGTAGGTGCTCTATTCGCAAAAACAGCTGGAATAGTTGGACCATGGGAACTAGCTATTGCATTAGCAGAAAATGCAATGGAAAACGGGGTAGAATTGATGCTTAATAGCCAGTGACTAATATCAAAAAAACAGTAGACGGTTACTGTATTACAGCTGGAGATAAGAAAATAGAGAGTAAAATGATTATTAATTGTGCTGGAATTCATTCTGATGAAATAAATAATATGGTAAATAGCCCAAGCTTCGAGATACTGCCCAATAGAGGAGAGTATAATTTATTTGATAAATCAGTAGGAAACATGGTTAGTACGGTAATTTTTGGATGCCCTTCAGAAGCAGGTAAGGGAGTAGTTATTATGCCTACAGTTCACGGCAACTTACTTATAGGTCCAACTGCAGAGTATGTAGATAGCAAAAACAAATTAGATACTACACTTGAGGGGCTAGCTTTTATTAACGAACATGCTCAGCATACCTTGAAGCAAATAAACTTTCAAAATGTTATCACTTCATTTACTGGATTAAGAGCGAAGACTAAGTCTCAAGATTTCATCATTGAAGAGTCAAAAGAATCCTTAGGATTCTTTAATGTAGCAGGAATAGATTCTCCAGGTCTTACATCTGCTCCTGCAATTGCGGAATATGTTGTAGAATTAGTAAAAGAAAGAGTAGGGAACATGGGAATAAAACAAGATTTTAATCCTAATAGAAGACCTAATATTCACTTTATGGAACTGCCTGACGATGAGAAAGCAAAGCTTATTGAAAAGGACCCTAGATTTGGAAGAATTATATGTCATTGTGAGCATATTACAGAGGGTGAAATTGTTGATGTTATCAAAAGAAAGGCAGGAGCAACAACAGTAGATGGAGTCAAGAGAAGAGCAAGACCTGGTTCAGGAAGATGTCAGGGCGGATTTTGTGCTCCGAGAGTAATGGAAATTCTTGCAAGAGAGCTTGGGATAGACATTACAGATGTTGTAAAGGATAGCCCAAATTCTCATATATTAACAGGGAAAACTAAGTAGTATAAATATATATAAAGGTAGGAGGGAGCATTTTGTTACAGTATGATATTGCAGTGATTGGTGGAGGTCCTGCAGGACTAGCGGCTGCTATAGAAGCACGAAAAAGTGGAGTAAAAAAATATTAATAATAGAGAGAGATAGAGAATTAGGTGGAATATTACAACAATGTATTCACAACGGGTTTGGACTCCAGGTTTTCAAAGAGGAGCTTACTGGTCCTGAGTATGCAGAGAGGTTCATTAAAGAGCTTATTACTATGGGCATAGAATATAAACTAGATACAATGGCTCTAGAGATTTCAGATAAAAAAGTTATTACAGCAATGAACTCAACAGATGGGATACTTAAAATACAATCTAAGGCTATAATTCTAGCAATGGGTTGTAGAGAAAGAACTAGAGGGGCTATTAGAATACCTGGAACTAGACCGGCAGGGGTTTTGACAGCTGGAACCGCTCAGAGATTTGTTAATATTGAAGGATATATGATTGGAAAAAGAATAGTTATTCTTGGTTCGGGAGATATTGGCCTAATCATGGCGAGACGTCTTACTCTTGAGGGAGCTAATGTACTAGCAGTTGCTGAGTTGATGCCATACTCAGGAGGACTAAAAAGAAATATAGTTCAATGTTTAGAGGATTTTGACATCCCACTTTATTTAAGTCATACAGTAGTAAATATAGAAGGACATGACCGAGTAGAAGCTGTAACTATTGCTCAGGTTGATGAAAGACTTAAACCAATAAAAGGCACAGAAAAGAAGTTTGAATGTGATACATTACTACTATCTGTAGGACTGATTCCTGAAAATGAACTTTCCAAATCTGCAGGAATAGAACTTCACTCAGTTACTGGAGGTCCAATTGTAAATGAATCTATGGAAACTTCTGTTGAAGGAATTTTTGCCTGTGGTAATGTGGTTCATGTTCACGATTTAGTGGATTGGGTGACGGAAGAAAGTAAAAGAGCGGGAAGTAGTGCTGCTAAATATATAAAAGGACAGATAGAAAGCAACGGTAAAACCATAAAACTTAGGGGGATAAATGGAGTAAGGTATGTTGTTCCACATCAAATAAGGTTAGATAATATAGAGCAAACAGTTGAGTTGATGATGCGTGTAGATAATATCTATAAAGATGTAAAACTTGTTATTAGAAGTAATGAAGAAGTAATAAAAGAGATAAAAAGAAGTCATGTCGCTCCTGGAGAAATGGAAACCATTAAATTGGACTTAAATAAAATTACTCTACAAGATAGTGATGAAATATATATAGAAGTTGTTAAGGAGGAAGCATAACTATGGAAGTTAAAGATATGGTTTGCATTGTCTGCCCTTTAGGTTGCAAGTTAAAGGTTATTAAGGATGATACAAGTCAAACAGGATATACTGTTGAAGGAAACAGATGTTTTAGAGGTGCAGATTATGGCGTTAAAGAATTGACAAATCCTACAAGAGTATTAACAACAACTGTCATTATGTCAGATGCTCCTGTTAAAAGACTTCCAGTTAGAACATCTGGAGCAATTCCTAAACATCTAATTAGACAAGCAATGGACATAATTAATAAAGTAGAGGTTAAAGCGCCAATACAAGTAGGTCAGATTATAATTAAGAATATCCTTGATACAGGCGTAGATGTAGTGGCTTCTAAGAGTATGTATCAAAATACCAACATGAAGATAAATTAAAAGGCTGTTTTGTTTAAGGATAAATTCATTTAGAAATAAGCAATATAGGGGAGGTAGAGATTATTGATAAATAATAGGGAAGTTCTACTAAGATTAGTTTTATCAGCTATAGCAGGAGGTATTGTTGGTATGGAAAGGGAGGCCAACCATAGTTCCGCTGGGCTTAGAACTCATATATTAGTTACTTTAGGCTCTACCCTTATTATGCTAATATCTATGTATGGTTTTCAAGGACTTGGTGCCAATAATAATGGGGGTGAACCTGCTAGATTAGCAGCACAAGTAGTTAGTGGAATAGGATTTCTAGGAGCAGGAACCATTTTGAGAACAGGGAATAATATTCGAGGTTTAACTACTGCTGCAAGTATATGGGTTTGTGGGGGTATAGGATTAGCTATAGGAAATGGTTATTATTTAGGAGGAGTTGCAACTACTATAATAGTTTTGTTTGCTTTAAGAGGCTTGGTTTTTGTACAAAAGAAATTATCTAAAGGCCAACATGAATTGTTAATTGTTCAATGTAAAGAGCGGGCTGGTTTAATAGGGGACATAGGACATATATTAGGCAAAAATAATATTATAATTAATGAAATTAAAGTTAATAGTGAAGATAATATTGTAGAAAATGAAGATCATATGATAGAAATTGTATTTATGGTGAGGTTACCGTCTAAATTTACAAATGGAAGTTTTTTTGATGAAATTCTAAATGTGAATGGAGTGGAAAGTGCAATATGGAAGGGAGAATTAGGAGAGGCTTTTCTAAACTAAATTCTAAGTATTGTTGTCTCAGGTATTTAACACTTGACTATTTTAACCTTTAGTGATACCATATTAATAATTTAATCGTTTCCATTGAAAGGGAAGAGTAATTGTATGTTTAGTTATAGAGAGCTGGTGATGGTGGAAATCCAGCACGATGATGTCCAATGAATGGGCCCTTGAGGAGTAGTGTGAAATAAGTATATTAGATTAGCACTACCGTAAGCCACACGTTATAGTGGATAGGGTATGTTAGTACCTGAAGAGAGGTGTACTTTACACAATTTAGGTGGTACCGCGGATATTACTCCGTCCTATTTATTTAGGACGGAGTTTTTTGTATTTTTGACTTGATTAAGCGCAGAAGGGGTGATAGTGATGTGAAGAGACTTTAATGCTAATAAAAAAACAATGAAACATAAGAAAAATAAAACAAAGGAGAGTGTTTTTATGAATATCAAAAAATTTGTGTTAAACTCTTTATTACTTGCAATAGGAGCTCTTTTACATCAGATTACTCCACCACTAGTGCTTGGCATGAAACCAGACTTTTCACTAGTTATGCTTTTTATTGTAATATTATTTAATGAAGACTTTAAGTCATGTATAACAGCAGGCTTAGCTATTGGGATATTTTCTGCACTTACAACTGGGTTCCCTGCTGGACAATTACCTAATATAATTGATAAGATAATTACAACAACTATAATATACTTTAGTATCAGAGCTCTTACTGGAAAAGTTAAGGAGCAAATATTGATGATGATTATAATAGCTATAGGTACATTAATAAGTGGAATAGTTTTTCTATCTTCAGCAGCATTTTTAGCAGGACTACCAGGAAGCTTCAATATACTACTGGTATCAATTGTTTTACCTGCAGTTCTCATAAATACAGTAGCGGGAATGGCCTTATTTAATACTGTAAGACTTAGCATCAAAAGGAGTAATTTTAAAATGAATTAATTGATAGTTCTGGGAATTGATTTTTCATTCATCTAAAAAGAAGGAAAACATCTTTTCTCTGTAGAATAAAAAGATAAAAGGAGGAAAAATACAATGAGAAAAATTGCTTTTTTCGCTTTTAAAGGTCAACAGATGTGCTTTATGCACATACTACTTAATGCATTAGATTTTCATGAAAAGGGTATTGAAACTAAGATTATCATGGAAGGTGAAGCAGTAAAGCTGATTAAAGAGCTTGAAGAGTCTAACAATAAGCTTTATAAAAAAGCTAAAGATTTAAACCTATTTGATTGTGTATGTAAAGCTTGCTCTGCTAAAATGGGAGTATTAGAGTACAATGAAACCTGTGGTATTCCTTTAAATGGAGATTTGCACGGGCACCCTGCTATGAATGATTATATTGAAAAAGGTTTTGAGATTATTACATTATAGATTATCTTGAGAGTTACAAAAAATAAAGATTTGGATATCTTCCAAGTCTTTATTTTTTTATAGCAAAATAAAGCATTGTGGATAATAAAAAGAAGTACCTAATGATTTATCTTGGTAATAATGATAAACATGTATGAATTATGCAATAAGTCAAATAATATATCTAGACATTGGTAAACAAAATCCATAAGAGAGGTAGGAGTGTGTTTATGGCAAGAAAAGTAAAAACTATGGATGGGAATCAAGCAGCTGCATATGTATCCTATGCCTTCACAGATGTAGCAGCTATCTTTCCTATTACACCGTCTACACCTATGGCAGAAGGTGTAGATGAATGGGCTGCCCATGGAAAGAAGAATTTATTTGGGCAGCCAGTAAGAGTAGTAGAAATGCAGTCAGAAGCTGGGGCTTCAGGAGCTGTTCATGGTTCACTACAAGCTGGAGCGTTGACAACTACTTATACAGCATCTCAAGGACTTTTGCTTATGATTCCTAATATGTACAAGATAGCAGGTGAGTTATTACCAGGAGTATTTCATGTAAGTGCACGTGCAATAGCAACTCATGCCCTATCGATTTTTGGAGATCACCAAGATGTGATGGCTACTAGACAGACAGGATTTGCCCTATTGGCTTCTAATAGTGTTCAGGAGGTTATGGATTTAGCAGGAGTTGCTCATTTAGCAGCTATAAAATCTAGGGTGCCCTTTCTTCATTTTTTTGATGGATTTAGAACTTCTCATGAGTATCAGAAAATAGAAGTGCTAGAATATGAAGAATTAGAAAGCCTATTAGACTATGAAGCTCTAAAGGCTTTCAGGGAGCGTGCATTAAATCCAGAGCATCCTGTAGCTAGAGGAACAGCTCAAAATCCCGATATATATTTTCAAGGGAGAGAGGCTGCTAATCCTTTTTATGAAAATGTACCAGACATTGTAGCAGATTATATGAAGGAAATTAGCCAATTAACAGGAAGAGATTATAGGCCTTTTAATTATTATGGTTCAGAGGATGCAGAAGATATTATTGTAGCTATGGGTTCTGTATGTGACACAATAGAAGAAACTATAGATTATTTAATGAGTAAAGGTGAAAAGGTAGGCTTAATCAAGGTTCACCTCTATAGACCTTTTTCATCAAAATACTTTTTTAATGTACTTCCTTTTACTGTAAAAAGAATAGCAGTATTAGATAGAACTAAAGAACCTGGTGCTGTGGGTGAACCGCTATATCTAGATATCAAGAGTCTTTTCTATGAGCGCAAGGAGCAACCATTAATTACAGGAGGAAGATATGGATTAGGCTCTAAGGATACTAGACCTTCCCAAATAATTGCTGTATATAATAACTTAAGAAAATTAGAGCCTAAAAATGGGTTTACAATAGGAATTGTAGACGATGTAAAAGAGACTTCTCTTAAAGAGGAGGATATAGTTGATACAACCCCTAAGGGCAACATTGCATGCAAGTTCTGGGGGCTTGGCTCTGATGGAACAGTAGGAGCTAATAAAACTGCAGTAAAGATTATTGGAGACAATACAGACTTATATGCTCAAGCCTATTTTTCATATGATAGTAAAAAATCAGGAGGCTCTACAATTTCTCATCTTAGGTTTGGTAAAAGTCCAATTAAATCTTCTTATTTAATTTATAATGCAGATTATATTGCATGTCACAATAGCTCCTATGTAAATCATTTTGATTTATTAAAGGGTATCAATAAAAAAGGAATTTTTGTGTTGAATTGTCCTTGGACTGAAGATGAGCTTGAAGAAAAGCTACCCGCTTCCTTTAAGAGAGCTATTGCAGAAAATCAGGTTGAATTTTATATTATTGATGCTATGAAAATAGCTCATGAAATTGGATTAGGCAATAGAATTAATATGATAATGCAGGCTGCTTTCTTTAAGCTAGCAAATGTAATACCTATAGAAGATGCAATCAAATATTTAAAGGAGAATATTGAAAGTTTATATGGGAGAAAAGGTGAAAAAATAGTAGAAATGAATAAAAAGGCTGTTGATAGAGGTGTTGACGGCTTGGTTAAGGTAAAAGTTCCCTCTCATTGGTCTCAAGCAAAAGACGGAAACAATCCTATAAAAGAAGAGCCAGATTTCGTAAAGAATATTCAAAGACCAATGGCAAGGCATGAAGGAGACGAATTGCCAGTTAGTGCCTTTACAGGAATGGAAGATGGCACCTATCCACTAGGAACAACCTCATATGAAAAGCGTGGCATTGCACCAATGGTTCCTCAGTGGCAGACAGAAAAATGTATCCAATGTAATCAATGCTCATATATTTGTCCTCATGCAGTAGTTAGACCTTTTCTATTAGATGAGGAAGAAAAAAGCAGGGCACCTCATACATTTGAGACTAAAAAAGCAGTTGGCAAAGGAATTGAAAACCTACACTATCGCATTCAGATAAGTCCTTTAGATTGTACAGGATGTGGAAACTGTGCTGATGTGTGTCCTGCCCCTGGAAAGGCTTTAGTAATGGTAGATGCAGAAGAGGAAATAGTAAGGCAAGAGGAAAACTGGGAGTATACCATGACTATTAGTGAAAAAGCTCATTTAGTAGATAAGGGAAATGTGAAAAATAGCCAATTTGCAAGACCTTTATTGGAATTTTCTGGAGCATGTGCAGGTTGTGGTGAAACTGCCTATGTAAAACTAGTAACTCAGCTTTATGGAGATAGGATGATGATTGCCAATGCTACAGGATGCTCTTCAATCTGGGGAGCTAGTGCTCCTTCTATTGCTTATAGTACTACTGCTGAAGGAAAAGGGCCTTCTTGGGCTAATTCTCTCTTTGAAGATAATGCTGAGTATGGATTTGGAATGCATATTGCAGTACGGCAGATAAGAGAGAGATTAGGACAATTGATGAGACAGGGGATTGAATCAGACCTTGATGAGGAATATAAAGATGCCTTTAAGTATTGGCTTGAAAATATGGAACATGGAGAGTTATCGAAAAAAGCTTCTCAAAGAGTCATAGAGACACTTGAAAAGCATAATCATTATGACAATCCAATTGTGAGGGAAATTTTAGAGAAAAAAGATTATCTCATAAAAAAATCCATGTGGATTATTGGCGGTGATGGTTGGGCTTATGATATAGGCTATGGCGGGGTAGATCAAGTATTGGCTATGGGAGAAGATGTAAATCTATTAGTATTAGATACAGAAATCTATTCTAATACAGGAGGGCAATCCTCTAAATCTACTCCTACAGCTGCTGTAGCGAAATTTGCTGCGGCAGGAAAACGGATTCGGAAAAAGGATTTAGGATTGATGGCTATGAGCTATGGTTATGTTTATGTAGCTCAGATAGCTCTTGGTGCCAATATGAATCAAGCTATCAAAGCCATTAGAGAAGCAGAAAGCTATAAGGGACCATCACTTATTATTTGCTATGCTCCTTGTATCAGTCATGGTATTAAGACAGGAATGGGAACTAGTGTAGCTCAAGAAAAGAAGGCAGTAGAAGCAGGTTATTGGCATCTATATAGATACAATCCTTCCTTAAAGGAAGAAGATAAAAATCCATTTATTCTTGATTCCAAGGAACCAACTGCTTCATTTAGGGAATTTATAGAAGGAGAGATTAGGTACTCGCAAATTATGAATGTATTTCCTGATGTGGCAGATGAATTATTTTCTCAAGCAGAAAAGCATGCAAGGGAAAGATATGAAACCTATAAAAGATTAGCAGAGATGAAGTATTAAATCAAAAAAAGGCTCCCCAAAAGGGGCCTTTTCCTATTTTTGATTGCTATCTACCCATTCTTTTGCATTTTTTACTTGATGATAGTCTGGTATGGGAACATTAGAAATTGGCTGCTTTTTTTCTATATTTGCCCAAGCTGCAGTATTTTGTTTTTCGATAGGCATTCCCATATTTCTTTCCTTTTTTTTATTTGTACTCACAGTTATCACCTCTCTATTAGTATTTTCAAGAGAGAAAAAAATATGAGTCATAAAAAATCAAATGATATAGAGAATGACACAGAGGGACTTCATAGTAGGTGGTTCTTGTGTGTTGCTTTTATGTGTTATTATTAGTACTTCCAATCTTTCTTTAATTGCAATATAATAAAGTTGGTAGGGGTCTGTTATTTAATGTGTAATTTTAGGCATGATTATAAAGGTAGATTCTATAAAATAGGGAGATGATAGCTAATGAAGATAGGTATACCTAGGGCATTATTATACTACAAATACCGCTATCTCTGGGAGACATTTTTTGATGAGCTAGGAATAGAATATATTATCAGTCCAGATACAAACAAAGAGATTATTAGCAAAGGCATGACATATGCAATTGATGAGGCATGTCTTTCTTCTAAGATATATTTAGGTCATGTTGAATGGCTAATAGGTAAATGTGATTATATACTTGTTCCAAGGGTCTCAAACTATGGGGGTGCTGGAACTGTATGTACAAAATTTCAAGCTATATACGATATAGTAAAAAATACTTTTAGAGACAGAGATATTAAGATATTGTACTATAATATAGATGTTAAAAGTGCTGACTTTGAAGCCAGGGCTTTTCTTAAAATGGGAAAGCTACTTAACAAGAGAAAACCAAAATGCATGAGAGCTTACCTAATTGCAAAACAGGCTGAAAAAACTGCAAGAATTATGGATGAAAAATATCAAGAACAGCTATTAAATGAAGATAAAATTAAAATCCTCCTAATAGCACATCACTATAATATTAACGACAGATATATTGGTGCACCTATTATTGACTACCTACGTGAAATGGATGCTATACCTATTATAGGAGATATTGCTAACAAGAAAGAGGCTATTACAAAATCAGCAGAGATAACTGATACATTACCTTGGGCATATAACAAGGAGTTAGTAGGCTCAGTAGCAATGTACAAAGACAGAGTTGACGGCATCATACTTATAAGTTCGTTTAATTGTGGGCCAGATTCTTTAGTCAATGAAATAATTATCAGACGTGTTAAGGACAAGCCTATACTTAATCTCATAGTAGATGGTCAAGAAGGAAGTGCAGGTATGGAGACACGTTTAGAAAGCTTCTTGGATATAATTAAATTTAAAAAGGATGATTACAGTGGGAATGTATAAAGTTAGCTTTCCTCAATTAGGAAATTATAATGTACCCTTGGAAATCTTATTTACAGTAGGCTTGGAAGTTGAATATGTAGCGCCTCCACCTATTACTAAAAGAACATTAGAGTTGGGCAGTCGTTATAGTCCTGATTTTGCTTGTGCTCCCTTTAAATATACGCTTGGAAATTTCATAGAAACTATTGAAGCAGGTGCCAATACACTTGTTCAAACAGGTGGAGTGTGTAGATTAGGTTATTATGGAGAACTTGACGAGCAAATACTTAAGGACTTAGGATATAATATACGATTTGTAAATATGGCAAAGGCTAAATACTCAAACCCTGTGACATTTTACAATGAGTTTAAGGAAATAAATCCTAATGTGTCATTAAAAAAAGTAGCCAAAGTTCTACCAGTAGTAATAAAAATGGTGGAATACATAGATGAAATAGAAGATTATATTCGCAAAAACATAGGATTTGAAACTAAAATTGGTTCTTTCAATGATGTCCACGAAAACTTTCTAGCAGAACTTAAATCTGTTCGAACTAAGGAAGAGCTAAATAATACTTATCATAAATTCCTTAAGCTTTTCAAGACAATTGAGGTTAATAAACCTAAAAACCCACTTAGAGTTGGAATAGTAGGAGAGTATTATACTATCATGGAACCATTTAGCAATCATTATATAGAGAAAGAGCTTGCTCAAATGGGAATAGTCGTTGACAGATGGATGAATATTACGAATTCAATACTTCATCGCCCTGAAAAGAAAGCAAAAGAACGTATAAAAAATTATGCTAAATATGATATGGGTGCTACAAGTATGTATACCATTGATAAAGCATTGGAGTATGCAAAGAAAGGTTATGATGGCATAATTCATGTAAAATCAGCTGGATGCACACCAGAAATTGATGCTATGTCTGTACTTCAAAATATTAGTCTAGATTATAAAATACCTATACTATATTTTAGCTTCGACTCGCAAACCAGTGATACAGGAATACAAACTCGTCTTGAAGCATTTTATGACATGATAATCATGAGGAAGGAGAAGTAAAATGAATAAGGCATATTTAGGAATAGATATAGGTTCAATCTCTACTAAAGGAGTTATAATAGATGAAAATAATAATATAAAGGCAAAAGAATATTTGTGGTCAGAGGGAGATCCTGTGGGAGCGGTGAAACGACTTTTAATAGCCTTAAGCAAACAGATTGACACAAATGAATACCAAGTTGTGGCTGTAGGGACAACAGGTAGCGCTCGTAAACTTATAGGTGTAATGACTGATGCAGTAGTGATTAAAAATGAAATCACAGCTCATGCTATAGGTACAGCATCTCTTTATCCTGATGTTCGTACTATTTTTGAAATAGGTGGTCAAGACTCAAAAATTATCTTAATTGAAAATGGAATTGTAGTAGATTATGCAATGAATACCCTTTGTGCAGCAGGAACAGGCGCTTTTTTATCAAGTCAGGCACATAGATTAGGAGTTCAGGTAGAGGAATTTGGTAAAATAGCCTTACAATCTAAAAAGCCAACGCAAATTGCTGCTCGTTGCACAGTTTTTGCAGAATCTGATCTTGTTCATAAGGCACAGATTGGTTATAAAAAAGAAGATATTATTGCTGGTTTATGCAAATCTGTTGTTGCTAATTACCTTAATAATGTAGGGAAAGGAAAAAAGATAGTACCTCCAATAGTTTTCCAAGGAGGAGTTAGTAAGAACGAGGGTGTAGTAAAAGCCTTTGAGGATGTGACTGGCTATCCAGTGACAGTAGATCCAAACAGCCATTTAATTGGTGCTTTAGGTGTAGCCATACTAGCTAAAAAATCCAGAGTAGAAAAAGACTTTACTTTTGATATAGCAAATATTGAATTTATAACTAAAGGCGTAGAATGCGGAAAATGCTCTAATAACTGCGAAATTATTTGTGTATACAAAGACAATGAATTGATTGATGCATGGGGCAATAAATGTGATAATGGAGCAATAAAAACTCGCAGGGATAAGAAAAATTAACAGTCAATTAGGCACTCAAGAAAGTGAGTGTCTTTTTTAATCACTTTACATCGAACATATGTTCTGATATATAATATATAGAAACTATTTTTATGGCTTACATATATTAGACTAACAAAAAATATAATACCAAGGAGGCTTTATTATGTTTATTAATGTCCAGCATATTTCCATGGATGCACCAAATAATAGAAGACCTGGTATTGCTATGGAACCTGAGTATTTGACTATACACAGCACTGCTAATCCAGACAGCACTGCACAAAATGAAAGGGACTGGTTAATTAACCCAAGCAACACTAGAACAGCTAGTTGGCATTTAGTTGTAGATGATAAAGAAGTCATTGAAGCAATACCCCAAAATGAAGTGGCGTGGCATGCAGGTGATGGGAGAAAAGGTACTGGAAATAAAAAGTCCATATCTATAGAGATATGTGAAAGTAATGACAGAGAAAAGACTATTATAAACGCAGTTAAATTATCTGCTAAAATACTTCATGAGAGAAAATGGGGAATTGACCGCTTAAAAAGGCATTATGATTGGAGTGGAAAGCATTGTCCTAGAATACTTGAATGCAATAACTGGTCAGGGTGGGAAAATTTCAAAATAATGGTTTCAAAGGAGCTAGAAGAACTATCTATTAGTACTTGGGCAAAAGAGGCTGTGGATTGGGCTACAAGTTCAGAAATAAATATTACAGATGGAACAAAGCCTAAAGAGTCTATAACTTTGGAGCGCATGATTACTATACTTTATAGATATGATAAGCTAATACAGAAAAAATAATAAAAATATTGTCAGATTAACAGAAATATGTTCGTTTTTGTGTACAATATTAGCGAATTAAGTTATAATACTAATTAGCATTTAAGGTCTAAAATTCATATAGAAAGTAAAAAGAATTTTTTTCCATTCATTAATTGTTAGAGTTGATAAAAGGAGGCGATTTAATGGACTATAAAAAAACTGGTATTCAAGAATATCATGAATTATCACAAAAAGTTGCTGAAGCTATTAAAGCAGTTCTTGGTATTGACGTTACAATAATGAATGAATGGATGGAAAGAGTAGCAGGAACAGGAATCTATAAGTCCCTAATTAATGACCAAATCGAGAAAAATTCAGCTTTTCATATATGTTTGACTACAGGAAAATCGCAGGTTATTAATAATAGATGTGAGAAAGACCCATTATGTATTGGATGTTCTAGGCTTTTAACTTGTGTCGAGCGAGCTGCAATATGTGTTCCTATTAAGCAAGAAAAAAAGGTCATTGGTGTATTAGGTGTCATTGCCTTTAATGAAGAACAGAAAAATCAGATTACTAGGAATGCGGATATTTATTTAAATTATCTGGAAAAGATGGCTTATCTTCTTGAGGGAAAGTATTCAGAATATGAGACTATTATGGAGAAAAAGTTATTGTCAAATAGAATGAAAGGAATACTTGACACTATAAATTCAGGTGTTGTAATCTATGATGGCAGAGGGAATGTGCTATATAAAAATAATTCCTTAGTTAGAATACTAAATGAAATGGGAATAGAAAATATTGACGATTTCGTAAATGAAATAAGGAAAAATGAACTTCTCCAAAGTTTGTTGGACAATGATGAGTGTACTCGTCCATGTGAGATAGCTATAGATATACTTGGTGTAAAATATAGTCTTCTTGTAACTATTACTTATTTAAAGACTGATAGTTTCTCTAATGAAGTTATGCTGACTATACAAAATATAAACTATTTTAAAAAGCAGGTAATGCAGTCTATTGAAAAAAACCAGGTTAGACTTCAATTTAATAATATTTTAGGAGTATCAGAGAATTTTCTTGAAGTAAAACGATTGGCTGAGAAAGCAGCTTTGTCTGATTCTAATGTATTGATACTAGGTGAAAGTGGAACAGGAAAAGAACTTTTTGCAAGGGCAATTCATAACTTCAGTGCTAGAAAAGAATATGCTTTTGTTCCCATTAACTGTGGTGCTATACCAGACGAATTATTTGAAAGTGAGCTTTTTGGCTATGAAAAAGGTGCTTTTACTGGTGCCTATGCCAACAAGATTGGAAAATTTGAAATAGCAGATAAGGGTACTGTATTTTTAGATGAGATTAGTGAGCTACCCTATAGGTTGCAAGTAAAGCTTCTAAGAATTCTACAAGAAAAGGAAGTATCAAGAATTGGAAGCAATAATATTCACAAGATTGACATTAAAATAATAGCTGCTTCTAACGTTGATTTGCATCAACGAGTCCGGGAAGGCCTTTTTAGAGAAGATTTATACTATAGACTCAATGTCATCCCCCTTAATATTCCTCCATTAAGAAAACGTGAAGAGGATATTATATTTATTGCAAATCATTTTGCTGACTATTATTCTAAAATTTTAAAGAAAGATATTGTGGGATTAAGCCACGATGCCATGTCATTGCTTTTAAAGTATCCTTGGCCAGGAAATGTACGAGAACTTCAAAATCTTATAGAATATGCTGTAAATTTTGAGACTAGGAATATGATATGTAGTGAATTGATAGAGAAAAGGCTGTTAACTAATCAAGAAAAATGTAAACTAATTGATTGTTTTGAAGGCAAATCTCTGGGAGTTTCTTTAAAGGAGCTAGAAAAACAGCTTATAAGTAATTGTATAAATAAGTTTGCATTTTCTAACAGCAAGGATTATATGGTACAGCAGGTGTGTGAAGAATTGGCTATAAGTCGCGCAACATTTTATAGAAAAATCAAGGAGCTGGACATTAATCTCAACAATGAGAATTATCTCAATAATGAGATTTAGCTATTTTACAATGATGTAATTGAATAAAAGTATCTATACTTCCGTAGGCAATCTCACAATTGAGATTTTCAGCTAGGGATGTATAGGAAAATAGACCTCTTTTTCGTGGCACAATACTTGCATTGATTTATGTATAGATATGTATAAGAACTATATGACCGTGTAAGGGAGGTGTTTCTATTTCTATAAATTTAGAAATAATAGCATGGTTATAGATGTATTTTTAAGACAAAAGAACAGGACATGGGAGGAATAAGTATGAAAAAAGTAATTGTTTTTGGAAGTAAGCATTGACCAGGTTGTGCACCTGTGAAAGAGTTTCTTTCAAATGAAAATATTAAATTTTTATATCTAGATATTACTGAAAATATGTTAAACTTAAAAAATTTCTTAAAATATAGGGATACTGCACCTGAATTTGATGAAATTAAGAAAGCTGGTAGAGTAGGGCTTCCTTGTATCGTAATCAATAATGGTGAGGAAATAGTTTTTGACAAGGATTTATTAAATCTTGAGGAATTGAGGATTAAATAAGGAGGTTAACCAAGTTGATAAAAAGTCTTGGAGTGTCATTCGAGAAAATGTATAAACGCCCTTTTTATAAAGCACTATTGTTTATATTTGGAATTCTTTCTCTTCCTTTTGTTTTTATTAAGTATATGAAAAACAAACAAAACAATGGTTACATCAGATTAAGAGAAAGTATTTATCAAAGGCTTGAACAAGATGGCGTTAAAGATGAAATATATAGTAAAGCTCAGGAACAATTGAGAAATAAATTATCATTTTTTAAGAAAGAATTGAGTAATGAAGAATTTGAACGCCAGGTTAAAGAAATTACAAACAAGCAATTTAATGAAATAATAAAACATGAATTAAATACAATGTCTAAGCAGCAAAAAGTAAGCAATGTTACTTTTTGTAGCACATTTGTGGAGATGTTTAATAACAAGCTGTTTCTTACTGTATCAATAATTTTATCTTTTCCAATGTATTTAGTGATTTTGATTTTTAGTAATCCTTATTCAAAATATATATTCGAAAGACTTTTTATGATGGTCTTTGTTATATTTGGAGTTACTTGGCTTGTATTTACAATATTGTATTTATCACCAATGGACCCAGCAGCCAACATATTGGGTCAAACAGCGACTCCAGACCAGGTTGCACAGTTTAACAGTATTTATGGACTTGACAAGCCTTATCATATTCAGCTTTTAAATACATTTAAAAGTTTATTTTCATTTGATTTAGGAAAGTCCTATGTAGGAAATGAGGATGTGTTAACAGCCATTATGCGAAAGTTCCCTGTAACATTGCAATTGACTTTTGCATCACTTATTATTGCTGTACTCATTGCGATACCTGCAGGAATTATTTCTGCAATAAAGCAATATTCATCATTCGATTATATATTTATGCTAGGGGCTTTACTTGGACTATCTATACCAAATTTCTGGCTTGGACTAATTATGATACTAAATTTTTCTATAAAGATGAAATGGTTGCCTGCTACCTTCATTGTAGGCGATTGGAAAACTCTTATTATGCCTAGTATTGTTTTAGGAACAGGATTGGCAGCTAGCGTGGCTAGAATGACTAGATCTTCTATGCTAGAAGTAAAGAATGCTGATTATATTACTACAGCACGTGCAAAAGGATTAGATGAGAAAAAGGTTATAACTAAACATATACTTGGTAATGCTATGATACCTATTGTTACGGTTATAGGATTACAATTTGGTGGTATGCTTGGAGGTTCTGCAGTTACAGAGAAGGTGTTCAATATAAATGGTATTGGTAGCTTCATAGTGGACAAGCAGTTTATTCCTGACATACCTATTGTACTCGCTGGTGTAGTATATGTTGCAGTAATCATAAGTTTAGCTAATCTAATAGTAGATATAATGTATGCATTTTTGGATCCAAGAATTAAATCCAAAATGAAATCCTATTAAGGAGAGGCAGAGACTATGGAAAACAAACAATATAACAAAAGAATTCAGCAAAGAAAATTAAATAGTTTTCAAGAATATAAAACTTCTACATTTGCATGGGGAGCATCCCTGCTGCTATTTCTAATTATTCTTATTTCAAGTATAGATATAGCAAGTGGTGAGATAAATTATTTGTCTGCAGTAGTTTCTGGAGTATTTTTAGTATCAGGAATTATTCAGTGTCTAGTTACTCTTAAAATTAAAAAAGAGATATTAAAATATGATGATATTAATTCTTCCACAAGAATAATCGGCTATTTCCTTATTCCTTTTGCAATAACAGGAAATTTCTTTATGGCAATAGCTGGATTTACTTTAATTAAAAAAGAAAAAACCATTGAATACAATCTATGTATATATTCGATATTAACTGCTTTTACAATTATGCTTATATCCGCATTAAATTTATTTAAAGGATATGTAGCTAATACATTTATGCTTGGAATGGGCCTATTACTTGGCATTACTTTGTTCTATGTATTTACTATGTATATGGTATCAAAGCATGTTAAGGGTAAAAAGGTTGATAAAAAACTAGTTCCACTTGCAATACCTCTTATTCTGAGTATAGGAATAGGTAATATATTTGCATTTATTCTAGGTTTAATCATTATTAGCAAGACAAGACACAAAGATGAAGAGATATCTATTGAATGGATTGATGTTTTAAGAAGATTATTTAGAAACTATATGTCAGTATTAGGTATGTTTGTAGTGACACTTCTTATATCATTATCTATTTGTAGTTATCTAACATTTGATTATTCTATAGCTATAGATAATAACTATTCTGCTATACTTTTGTCACCTTCACTAGAGTATCCTTTTGGGACTGACAATTATGGTAGATGTGTATTTACAAGAATCGTATTTGGCGCTAGAATTTCTCTAATAGTGGGTACAATTGCTACTATAGTACCAATTATTATTGGTGGAATTTTAGGAGCACTATCAGGTTATTATGGAAAGAAAGTAGATAACATAATCATGAGATTATTGGACGTGCTTTATGCTGTTCCAGGAATACTTTTGGCAATTGCTATAGTGGCTGCTTTTGGGGCCAGTACAATGAACTTGATTTTAGCTTTAAGTATCGGTTCTGTACCTATGTATGCAAGAACTGTTAGAGCTACTGTTATGAGTATTGCTAATCAGGAGTTTGTTGAAGCAGCTAAAGCCTGTGGCGCAAAAGATTTTACTATAGTGTTTAAACATATAATACCTAATTCTTTGGCACCAATTATCGTAAGGGCAACTCTTGGAATAGGAGGAGCTGTTCTTTCAACAAGTTCTTTAAGCTATCTTGGATTAGGTGTTGAGCCGCATATTCCAGAATGGGGAAATATTCTTAAGATTGGAAGTGCTTATCTTGAGACAAGCCCTTATTTAGCTGTTTTTCCAGGATTGGCGATCATCTTGATTGTTTTAGCATTTAACTATTTTGGTGATGGTCTTAGAGATGCATTAGATCCTAAGTTGAAGTAAGGAAGGAGGGGTTATTTTGGAAAATAAAAAAATATTGGAAATAAAAAATCTTCATGTTCATTATATTACGGAAGATGAAACAGTTAGAGCAGTTAATGGTGTAAACCTATCCTTACAGCAAGGAGAAAGTTTAGGGTTAGTAGGTGAAACTGGAGCTGGTAAAACGACTACAGCATTGTCTATAATGCAGCTAGTACCATATCCCCCTGGTGTCATTACTGAAGGTGAGATTATATTCCAAGGCAAAAACCTTATTTACAATACAGATAAAGAGAATCAGCAAATGAGGGGAAATGGTATCTCTATGATATTTCAGGACCCAATGACTTCTCTAAATCCAATAATGACAATAGGAGAACAGCTGGTAGAAGTTGTTTTAACTCATAAAAAGGCAAGTAAAGAAGAGGCAAAAAAACAAGTTATTGAATTATTAAAGATTGTAGGGGTAAAAGAAGATAGATTCAATGATTATCCTCACCAATTTTCTGGCGGTATGAAGCAGAGAGTAGTTATCACTATGGCTCTTTTGTGTAACCCTCAGCTTTTAATTGCAGATGAACCTACTACAGCACTAGATGTGACTATACAAGCTCAGGTTTTAGATATTATTCGTGATTTGCAACGTAAGTACAACATGTCTATGATACTCATTACTCATGACTTAGGTGTTGTTGCTGAAACCTGTGATAAAGTTGCTATTATGTATGCTGGTGAGATTGTAGAGACTGGTACAATAGAGGAAGTATATACAAATGCAAAGCATCCTTATACTAGAGGGTTGTTTGAATCAATACCAAAGCTAGATGAGGACAGTGAAAAATTGATACCTATTCCTGGTAGTACTCCTAATGCTGCAGCATTACCAAGTGGATGCTTCTTCCATCCAAGATGCAAATATAAGCAGGATATATGTGAGGAAATATCACCACCTGTTCAAGGAGAAGGACACTGCTATAAATGTCATTTTTCATTATTTGAAAAGGAGCAATAATTATGAGGCCTTTATTGGAAGTTAAAAACCTAAAAAAATATTTCAATGTACCTAATGGGTATTTACATGCAGTTGATAATGTAAGCTTGTCAATTAAAGAAGGGGAAACTTTAGGGATTGTTGGAGAATCAGGATGTGGGAAAAGTACATTGGGAAGAGTTATTCTTCGTCTTCACGAGCCTACATCTGGAAACATAATTTATGATGGAATGGACATTACAACATTTAATAAAGAAGAGATGCGTCAGATGAGAAAGCACATGCAAATTATTTTCCAGGACCCTTATGCATCTCTAAATCCAAGGTTTACAATCTCACAAATTATTGAAGAACCTTTGAAGCTACACAAAGTGTATAAAAGCGACAAGGAAAGAAAAGAGAGAGTTGAGAGTCTCATGGAATATGTAGGTTTATCTAAGCGTGCATACAACCTATATCCTCATGAATTTGATGGGGGGAGGCGTCAGCGTGTTGTTATTGCTAGGGCACTAGCAATAAATCCAATGTTTATTGTATGTGATGAACCAGTAAGTGCGTTAGATGTTTCTGTACAAGCTCAGATTTTGAATTTAATGATGGAGCTTCAAGAAAAACTTGGACTTACTTACATTTTCATATCACATGACTTATCAGTTGTTAAGCATATATCTAACAATATTGGTGTTATGTATTTAGGTCAACTTATAGAAAAAGCACCAAAGAAGGATATTTTCAAACAACCACTACATCCATACACTATAGCCTTGTTATCTGCTATACCTTCTACTAATATCAAGGTTAAGAAAAAGAAGATTATTCTTAAGGGAGAAATAGTATCGCCTATTAATCCTAAGCCTGGATGTAGATTTTCAGTTAGATGTCCATTTGCTACAGAACAATGCATCAAAGAAGATCCTCAACTTATTGAGGTTGAAGAGGATCATTTTGTAGCTTGCTTTAGATACAAAGAGATTAAGAATGGAACATTGCATTTTGATACTAAGTAGTTAGTTTTTGTAATTTTCATAGGGAGGTGGTATAGTACAGAAGCCCTAAATAATTTTAATTATATAGTATTCAATAAAACTAACAAAGGAGAGATAAAATAATGAAAAAAACACTTGCTTTATTATTAGTTGCAGTTTTGATGCTTGGAGTATTATCAGGCTGTAATGTAAAAACAAAAGACCAAGTATCTGGTGGAAATACAGATGCAGATTCAAATGCACAACCAGTTGATATTACATTATTGTCTATGAGTGCAAACGAAAAAGACGTTAATATTGTAAGAGACCAGCTTTCAAAAGCAGGATTTAATGTTAAATTAAATATACAACCAGACTACGGCAGCTTTGTTGGACAAAAAGATGCAGGTAACTATGACTTAGCAATTTCAGGCTGGACTACAGTTACAGGAAACCCTGATTATGCTGTAAGATCTTTATTTACAACAGGTGGAGACTACAATGATTATGGTTTATCAAATCCAGATCTTGACAAACTTGTAGAAGAAGCAGCAACTCAAACACCTGATCAATATGTTGAGACTTACAAAGAATTTGAAAAGATACTTGTTGAAGAAAATGCATATATTATTCCACTATATTCAAATTATAAAAGCCAGGCAATAAACAAAGAAGTATTGAAGCTAGATAGCGTTAGACTAAGTAAATCTCGTTCATTACCATGGGAAGAACTTGATTTTGTTGATGAATCAAAAAGAACAACCGAACCATTCTTATTTAGCCAAACTATGTCTTCACTTACTTCACTAGACCCTATTAAAGGTAATGATGGTTCTATCAATATTCTTAACACTAATCAATATGTAAGATTAGTAAATCTTACAGACGACGATGAGGTAACTTCAAAAGGTTCTTTATCTTATAACAATGTTATAGGAGAAGGAAATAAAGAATACTACTTTGTATTAAGAGATGATGTAAGATTTGCTAAAGTTCAAGATAAAAAAGCTGTAGATTCAGGTGAACTTGTAGGAGCCGAAGATGTTGTTTTCTCAATGAACAGAGCAAAAGACAAAAACTCAGTTCCAGACCATAGAACATACAGCTTACACTCAAGCATGGATAAAATTGAAATTGTTACTGATTTGGCAGAGTTAGAAGCTAAAAAAGTATCTGGAAAAGACACAACTGTGAAAGAAGCATTAGAAGAAGGCTTATCAAGCCCAATTAGCCAGCTTGTTACTAATAAAAATGATGTAAAAAATGCTGAAGGTAAATACCAAGTAGTTAAGATTACTACTAACAAACCATTCCCACAAGTATTAAATTATTTAGCTCATCAATCTGCAGGTATTGTTTCTAAAGCACAAGTAGAAGCAGTAAACACTTATGATGTAGCTACTTATGACAGAAATAAAGATATAGCTTATGGTGATCAAACTACTATTACTGAAGGCGCAACATATAACAATACACTAGCTACTAGTGGACCATATATTGCTATTTACAAAAATGACTATGAAGTAGTATTTGAAAAGAACCCTGGATATATGCCAGGAACAGAGCATGAACCAAGAATATCAAAAGTAGTTGTTAAATTCATCAAAGATGCTGACAGCTCACTTTCAGCTTTTAGAAGTGGTGAAGTTCATCTACTATATAGTGTTCCAGAAGATAAATATTCATTAGTTGAAGGTGACGAAAAATTATTCCTTCAAAAGAGACCAAGCAATGGAGTTGCTTATGCATTCTTTAACTTAAAAGGAGACAGCAAATTCTCTGATGTTAATTTGAGAAAAGCAGTTCTAAATAGCATAAACCAAGATGAGTTCTTAGCAGTATATAACAATTTAAAGATTAAAGCTTACTCTACACTTTCAACATTAATAGACACTGGAAATGTTCATAATGCTGACCCAGCTAAAGCAAAAGAATATTTAAATAAATACTGGGAAAGTCAAAAATAGCCTAAAAAGCAAGTAGAAAGATAAAATTATAAGATGAAACAGAAGACAGATAAGTATTATTTTTCTGTCTTCTGTTTTTTAGCTATTGTTTAAGTGACTAGCAAAAAATATAGTTTCGCAACACAAATTTGCTCATTATGTTTGACTGACTTGTGACTTTCTTTATAAATCAGGTTAGGTCAAAAAAAATTCTAAGCCATACATAATATTACATCTTATGGATAAAATATTATCGAATTACTATAAGAAAGGAGTTTATGTATGGCAAAGAATAAAAACAATAACAAAGACAAAAACAACAACCTAAACAATTCAAACAGAAATGACAACAAGAACAACAAAGACAATAATAACAAAGATAACAGAGACAACAGAGATAGATAGTTTTTATTAAAGCTATCATGCACTTATTCTAGGTGCGCAATTATAGAAAGCCACATAAATATGTGGCTTTCTATAATTTATTTTGATTGTTTAAAATAAGTATCTATTATTTTTTCTGCAAGCCTTTTTTGAGAATATGATTGAGTGATAAGTGCAAGGACTAACATTATAAGTTCTATCTTTGGAGAAGTTTCATTATTTTTGTCTGATATTTTTTCCTTAATGCTTGAAAATCTGTCATCAAAATTTTTACTGAGGTTTTCTAATTCTTCTTTTTTAATTTCGATAAAGGAAGTATAAATTTTTTCTAAGGAAATACTATCATTTGTATCATCAAGTTCAATTTCTTTAGTCAATGGAGCAAGTAAGGATTTTATATCGTTTATTGATAATATTTGTTTTAGGTAATATATAAGTATAAGTAAAATCATGTGATTTTTACTATATTTTTTACTTTTAGGAGGTATTATGACTTTATCTTTAGTATAATTATTTATCATAGTTTTAGTTAAAATAGAATCTTTCTCATCTCTTTTTAAATGCTGTAGCTTATCATCAAAAAAAGTAGTTACTTGATCCATATAAAGGTCTATACATGGAATATCTCTTATGTCTATTTCATTAAATATAGATATTTCTTCTACAAGTTTATAGAGCTTATCTTCTTGAATCTTCATACAATCACCTCTTGTATATTATAACACATAATAAAAAATAAATAGAAATAAAAAATTGTTATGTAGTTTTTATGTGAATAGTGATATAATAATATGTAGTAATAAAAACTACATACAAGTTTTTCTACAAAAAACTTGTTTATTTTTTTAAAAAGTGTAATAATTAATAAAACACATAATGAAACTCTAGGAGGAAAGCTAATGAAATTTAAGGTTATTGCTGATAGCTGTTGTGATTTTAACAAAGAACTACGTGAATCTGTAAATATTAAACTAGTTCCGTTGACAATACATATTGACGATAAAGTATATACAGATGACGAAAATTTAGATATAAAAGAATTATTAAGAGCGATGAGTTCCTCTGAAAAAGCTCCACAGACTGCAAGTCCTTCTCCGGGAGATTTTATGCGAGAATATGAAGAAGCAGAAAATATTTTTGTAGTTACATTATCTTCTATGCTAAGCAGTACCTATAATCATGCTATGATGGCTAAAAAAATGGTGCTAGAAGAATTTCCAAATAAATTCATACATGTTTTTGATTCTCTCAGTGCATCAGTAGGTGAAACTTTAGTTAGTTTAAAGATACTTGAGGTTTTAAAAAATGAACAAGATCCTCCTAAAATAGTTGAGAAGGTAAATGAATACATAAATAATATGAAGACATTTTTTGTCTTAGAATCACTTGAAAATTTGATAAAGGCTGGAAGAATGAGTTTGCTAAAAGGGAAAATTGCTTCACTCCTTTCAATTAAGCCAATTATGAGAGGAACTGAAAAAGGCGAAATTAGTATGTTGGAAAGTGTAAGAGGTTCCAAAAAAGCCTTTAAAAGACTAGTAGAAGTAATAGGAGAACAGGGAGAAAAACTAGAGGATAAAATTTTAGGGATAGCTCATTGTAACTGTTTAGAAAAGGCTCTAAAATTTAAAGAAGAGGTTCAGCAAAGATACAAGTTTAAGGATATCATAATAGTTGATACTGCAGGCATCAGCACAGTATATGCAAATGATGGTGGATTAATCATTGCATTCTAACAAGAGACTCTTAAGATTGGGTGAAAACTGTCACCCCGAGCAAGGGAATGGGTCTCAAATGGAGTTAAATAGAGATTCTTTACTGAGTTCATAATGACAAAATCGTACAAAAAGTGAATTCTCACACAGTCTGATTTCTCTGTTGCTCAGGATGGCAACTAATTCACGGGACATTAGTCTTTTGTGAAGTTGTCACCCTGAGAGTAGAGAAGGGGCTAGAGAACCTTCAATAAACCATTCTTCAAACAACTACTTAAAGAAATCTTTTTTAAGCTGTTATTGTCAAAAAGTATCTCAATTTTATCCTTACTTAAGCGTTGAACCTTACCCTTGCCAAATTTAGAATGTATAACTTCGCATCCTACTCTAAGATCACTTTTAGCTTGTTTTTCTTGAAGCATTAGCATTATGTTATGAAGTTCTTTTACAAATCTTGAGCTTTCAACTTTTTCATTATTTATATAATCCAGTGTAACAATATCTAAAAGAGACTTAGCCCTAGTCATACCTACATAAAAGAGTCTTCTTTCTTCCTCTAAAGGCTTTGAGTTTCCTTCTTCGTATGCTTCTATAGTAGATGATGATGGGAATTCTCCATCTATTAAATCAACCATGTATACTTCTTCAAATTCTAAGCCCTTTGCAGAATGTATGGTAGATAGATGTACTGCATTTTTACCTCTATTATACTTAGAATCGTCAATATTTTTTTGTAACTTTTGAAGCTTTTCTAAAAATTCGGGGATACTTTTAGTTTCTTTAGCTATAATCTTAATATTTGATACTATAGATTTTATCCCTTCATAAGAATATCCTAGGCTCTTGCAGTTATCCTTTAAATAACTGGCATATTCCAATTCCTTTTCTATAAATAGAATTCCATCATAGGGGCTTTTTCGTGATAATAGCCTAAACTCTCTGCTGAGTTTTCTAATGTTTTCTAGTTGAAAGTATTGAAAGCCTGGAAATTCTAGAAGTAAATCGAATACAGTTTCAGAACTTTTAGCATCTAGTACATAATTCATAGCATTTTTTGAAATGTATCTATTCATTTTATAATATATTTTTTCAAAGGAAACCTTATCCCTTGGATTTAGGGCAACATTAAAAAAAGCTATTATATCCTTCAATACCCAGTGATTAAAAAAATTCAACTTAGAATCCCGGACATAAAAGGGTATGTTGTGTCTTGAAAAGCTTTCCACAATACCTATTAGGGATAAATTGTTTCTAAATAATATGGCAGTATTATAATAGCATTGTTTTTTTCTTAGGCTATCTATTAAATAATTATACTGCTGATATTCATCTCTTACTTTTACAATGGTTATTGGCCGGTTATTTGGGTTTGATGTAGTTAGGTTTTTTGTATATCTACTAATATTTTGCTTTATGAATTCATTGCAAATGAATACTATATTATTAGAAGAACGATAGTTTTTTTCCATGTAGAACATTTTAGCATTAGGGTAGGTTTCCTTGAATTTTAACAGTTCTTCTGGGACAGCTCCTCTAAAACCATATATGCTTTGGTCATCGTCAGCTACTATAAAAAGATTATCATTTAGCTTTGAAATAGATTTTATGATTTCATTTTGTATTCTTGATGTATCTTGTCCCTCGTCTACTTGTATATATTTAAACCTATTTCTATATTTGCTTAGTATATTGGAATTGGACTGAAGGATTTCATAAGCTAATGAAAGCATATCATCAAAGTCTATATAATGATTATCTTTTTTATATCTTTCATAAATATTGTAAATATTACTAAATCCGTTAATGGAATTGTTATTGGTCCTAATGTAATCTTCAACATCTAGCATCATGTTTTTAATGTAGCTTATGGTGCTTTGTAGTTCCTCTAATTTGTCATCATTGATAAATGCATTATTCACCTTTCTATATATGTCTCTCAATATAGAAGCTTTGTTTGCAGAAGAGCTATCTCCTTCTATTAGAGTATAAGAGGTTTTAGCCAAGTATGCATAGTCTCTGACTATTGAATAAGCAAAACTGTGGATAGTTGAAAATATAGTTTTACTTCCAATACTATGTCCAAATATTAAAGAAAATCTATCCTTCATATCTCTTGCTGCTGCTTTGCTGAAAGTAATAGACAATATATTTTCTGGCCTAATATTATGTTTTAATATCATATGCGCAGTTCTAGATATAAGTACTGTAGTTTTCCCAGCACCAGGTACTGCTAATACTATTGCAGGACCGTCCTTATGTAATACAGCTAATTTTTGCTGTTCATTTAAATCTATTTTATATTTACTCTTTAGTAAATCAAAAAAAGTGCTACTCAAGTCTATACCCCTTTCAAATCAATATAACATATTATATTTTATCATAATTAATGTTGTTTAGGAAATTAAGAACATAACCATTATTTTCAACATATTAAGTGGGAAACTTTTTGAAATTGTAGTAAAATATATAGTAATAATAGACTGCAAACAAAGTATCGAAAGAATTTTTATTATTTTTAACTAAAGACAAACTTGTTTTAAAGTCAGATAATAATAGGGAGGGGTACTTGGTGAATGGACATAAGGGTGAATATGTTAAGTCATTTGATGGCACTGAACTTTATTTTGTAAAGAACATACCAGAAGATATAAAAGGAATTGTTATAGTGGTCCATGGATTTGCAGAGCACTTAGGAAGGTATGAATATGTAACAAAGAGATTAAATAACCGTGGTTATGGAGTCTATAGATTTGATAATAGAGGCCATGGCAAAACCAAAGGTGAAAAAGGGCATATTGAGAAATTTGAGTATTTTTTATTAGATACTGATACAATTGTTAAAATAGCAAAAGAAGAGAATCCATCTATTCCTATTTATATGCTAGGACATAGTATGGGAGGACTAATAGCTGCAACATATGGAACTGAGTATAGGGACAAGCTTAATGGACAGATTCTATCAGGAGCTGCAATAGCTAAATCACATCAGGTCAAAGGGATAAAGGGTTGTATTTTTGAAGCTTTAAATAAGATATCACCAAGAACAAGAATAAAAAACCCTATCGCTGACACATTATGTAAAAATCAAGACGTTGTAGAGAATTATCTTAGCGATCCACTAAACTTAAAAGATGCTACATTGAATTTCTATGTTGAGTTTTTGATTAAAGGTGTAAAGCTTCTTGATAAGAATATAGACTTGTATAGGTATCCTTGTTTAATTTTACATGGCAGTGATGATAAGATTGTACCTAAGAAATCCTCTGAAAGTTTTTTTAGAAGAATACGCTCAATTGATAAAAGGATAATAATATATGAAGGACTTTATCATGAAATATTGAATGAAAAAACAAAAGATAATATAATTGATGATATATGCAATTGGTTAGACAATCAAAATAGCACAAATAGCAAACTAAATAACTAAAAACAAATCTTTTTTCATTTACTACTTAATATCGACAAAAAATGACTGATTTTTTAAATTTTTTGTGTTAAAATTTTATTAATACATGAAAGCCGAGGAGTGATGTAGAGTGGAGGAGCTTAACATTTTAAGCCCTGGACAACGTCTTAAAAAAATAAGAAAGATGTTAAAACTGAGGCAAGATGAATTAGCAGGAGGCAAATTTTCTAAGAACTACATCTCTATGTTTGAAAACAATAAAAGATCTATTAATGCAATTAATGCTACTTATTTGGCAAATCAAATTAATGAGTTTGCTAAGGCTAAAGGAAAAGACTTGAATATAACTGCCTCATATTTATTAAAAAGTGATGTAGATATGGCTAAAGATAAGTGTGAAAAATGGTTACAAGAAGTTGAATTTAATTTAAATACTAATGATAATAGCTGCAATTTAAATCTCTTTAAGATAATTCACGTATCATCAAAGTATGGATTAAATGGTTTCAAGGCAAAGGCTTTATATTTGAAAGGTTTATTGTCTTTATATAATGAAAGACATCAATGTGCAATGACTCAATTGTTAGGAGCATTAGTTTATTATGCTCAGGAAAACGATTTCGTGTATGTAAGCAATATTTATGAGAAACTAGGTATTATATTGTATAATAAAAAACAGCTAGGTCAAGCACTTGTATATTTTAATTTGTCATATGAGATAATCAAAAATAGTAAAATTATTAATAGAGATAAGCTTGAAGAACTAAATTATTATATAGCATTATGCTATTATGACTTACAACAGTATATAATTGCACAAAAAATGCTAGGTATGGTAGAAACAAAAAGCTTCAAAGTATCAGAATTATCTAATAGAATAAATAGGGCACTTGTAGTTTAGGTGTTATATTAAATAAAGAGAAAGCAAATGCTTTCTCTTCTCTTTACTTATGAGATACAACTTCTGTTAGCTTATCCATAGCAGTACTAACTAATCTAGAGGACTCTATTTGGATTCCAGACATATCTTTAAGTTTATCAATTTCAGAATTGATTTTATTTACTTCTTCAGATATCTTACCTAGTAGTTCACTGATTTCTGAGGCGAATTTTTCACTATTGCCTGCTAATACTTGTACTTCTTTAGCTACTACTGAAAAGCCTCTGCCATGCTCTCCTGCTCGTGCAGCCTCTATGTTTGCATTTAATCCTAGTATCTTAGTTTGGTTAGCTATCTTATTTACGTATTGAATTACTTTATCGCTTTCTTCTATGTATTTATTTGAAGCATTAGTTGAGACAAAGAGTTTATCACTTACACTATGAATTTCATCGATAGAATTATAAATTGATTGTAAGTTTTCTTGAACCGAGGTGGATGTTTGGTTTATGACCTCAATTTGTTTATTCATTTTTTCTAAGGTATTCATATTTCCTTCAACTAAAGTGGATACTAATAAAGCAGCATGTGAATCAATTATTTTGTATTTATTTTCGAATTTTTCTATTAGAATATCAGCAACTTTTTTGGCACCAGTTGCTTCAATTATCATATCTACAGGTACAGAAGATATATCATCAATGGATGATGAAAATTTTATTCCTAGTTTTTTTGCTAAAGCTATACCAGGAGCTTCAAGGTCTAAATCAACAACTATAGTAATATATATACCATCAATTGCAGTTAATGATTCAATAAGATTTGTTCCTCCTTTACCTGCTCCTACTATTGCAATATTCATAGTAATACGCCCCCTTTAGATTGTTCACTACCTAAATTCGACAAGAAAGAGGAAATTCCTGCTATTATTAAATAAAATGTATTATACTGCTCTATAATCATAGTGTATAATAAATATGAGGATATCTATTGTAGTAAAAAAGTATTAATATTACGAGGTGATATATTGTTATATGTAGGAATTATTTTTATATTATTAGGATTATATAGTTTTTTAAGTGATATTATTGATATGAGTACTTTAGTTAACCAGAAAGCAATAGTAAAAAGAAAGCATACTATAGTAGATGGTTATTTTAAACTTAAATTAGTTGTAGGGAGTTTTTCTATAATAGTAGGAATTCTTTCTATAGCAAATTACTTACTATATTAAAAGGGTGTAATTATGAGGAAAAATATAGCACTGATTATATTTATAATGTTAGTTTTGTGTTTTAGTACATATGGCTACAGCATAGCTAGTGGTGAAAAAACATTGATTATTGTATTAGATGAACTTGACTTTAGTAAATCAGAAAAAATAATTGAAAATAATGCATCCCTAGGTCTTATGAGCATTAAAACCGCTGAGCTATACCAAGAGGGCAGCAAAGAAAGCTTTTTTATGACTATGGCAGCGGGAAGAAGGCTCAAAATAAATGGAGGTTTATACCAAGGAGTTCATAATACTGATAATGGTTCAATAAAGGTTGAGGGCTATAATAACATATTTAAAGAATATAGATATAGATATCCTGCATTTTCCCGGGAAATCAGCATATTAGGCGATACACTAAGAAAAAGTGGAGTTAGGACAGGATTTATAGGAGAGGGGCCTTCATCTCTATTAATAGCAGATAAAGAAGGAAATATAGATAAAGGAATAATAAATATTAATTATGACTATGAATGGCTTATGGATAAAACCCATGAGCTATTTAGAACTGTAGATGTTTTGGTAGTTTCTTATGATACAAACGGACAACAAGATAGACTTCAATTATTAAAGAAATATATGAATGAATTTAATGATCTTCAGATTCTTGCTTTTCCTGAAAATGTAAAAGGTGATATTTCCTATAGATGGAACAAGACCCTTGTACCTCTAATATATAAGGACAATGAGAACAAGGTAGGTATATTAACTAGTAATACTACAAGAAGAGATGGTTTGGTAGCTAATTTAGATATTAAGGCTCATATTGAGGCAAAATATGGTGTTGGAAAAGAAGCTAATATAGGTAATGAAATGGAAGTAATTGAAAGCTCTGATATTATTGTAAAAAATGATAACAATCTTCTTGAGTTTTTAAACTTAAACATAATTAAATATGTTTTTCATGGATACTTAATAGTTACTCAGCTTTATATTTTATATGATTATATTTTCAGAAAGAAAAGGAACATTCAAAAGTATGAGCTTATTATGACAAGTATCCTTTTGTGTATTTTAATCTCTATATTATATGGAGTATTTGATTTCCACAGGTTTATTATAACATATTGTGTTATTACGATTATTACTTCATTAGTAATATCGAAGATTTTAATTGATAGAGGAATTAACTCTATTACAACTATATCAATAATAACTAATATAATGATTTTAATTGGTGTATTTTTTAATATTGATATGATTTATGATTCATTTATAGGCTACAACAACATTGTTGCAGCAGGAAGATTTTATGGACTTAATAATGATATTATGGGAGTGTTAATAGGGACAGCTATCATTACATTTTATGAATTGAAAAAATTGATATTTAACTATGCACCATCAGTTCTAGCATTACTATATGTTCCATTATTAATATTAGCCTTATCTGGAGGTTATGGAGCCAATGCAGGTGGATATATTACTTCTATTGCTCTATTTTTAATATTGTCATATGTGACTTTATTTAGTAGGAGCAAAGATAAAAAAAGTTTTTTCATATTGTTCGGTATAGGATTAATCATTTTGATGGTCAATATATATATTGACGTTAATAGTGTAAATACAAGCCATGCAGGTAGTCTTATTGAACGTATTAAAATATTTGGCTTTAATGAGCTAGTTTATATCATAAAAATTAAACTTAAGCAACTCTTAATAATGTCTATTCTGCCACCTTGGAGCATTATTATTTTATTTCAATTACTTTTTATGAGGAAATTTTATAGAAAGGAAAAGATGCTTTTTAAGCATATAACTGAAACTGGTGTTGAATCATTTGAAAAATATTATATAATGTTTATAGTGTCAATTATTGCATTTATTATAAATGATACAGGAGCGGTAGCCTTTACATACATAAATACATATTTAATTGCATCTCTTTTCAATGCATATAAATTAGAACTATGGCTGGATGGTGATGATTAAACTATGTTAATTGATTTAATTAGTGAAAACGCCATTGAGTTGGCGGTTAGTACTGAAAACTGGGAGGAAGCTGTTAGAAAAGGCGGAGAACTTCTTGAAAGAAGTGGAGCAGTAGAAAGTAGATATATTGATGCAATGGTAAATATGGTTAGAAAATTAGGGCCTTATATTGTAATATCTAAGGGAGTAGCTTTTCCACATGCAAGACCTGAGGATGGTGTATTGAAAACAGGTATTAGTATTATTACATTAAAAGATGCTATTGAATTTGGAGATGAAGAAAATGATCCTATTAAGCTGGTAATATCATTTTGCTCTACAGATTCAGAAGGACATTTACATGCATTATCTGAACTAGTAGATTTTTTAAGAGATGAAAAAGCTATAAAAAGTATAATGAATGCAAAAAGTAAAAGAGAGGTTATTGACATATTAAAAGAAATTGTGTGAGCGATAGCGAACAAATAAAATCTCCAAAACCTTTTTTCATGTAGCAAAAAAAACATGTATACATAAAATAATAGTGCAAGAGACATGAAATAAGGAGGTTATGTCATGGACGATATGGATAGATATTATTGGGATTCTGAGATGTATCGTAGGTACCCAGAAATGTATCGTAGGTTATATCCAAAAGTGTATGATTGTATATCAAGATACATTAGAGAAAAAGGAGAAGACTGGGATCCTTCAGATAGAGAACTTGAAGAAATGACTGATGAAATATACGAAAGAATGATGAAAGAATGTCCTGAGATAGATGAGGATTTAGATGAAAGAAGATACGGTGTGAGCAGTGATGTAGATGCTATGCAAAGACCTTTTTATGGGAGAAGAAGGATATTTAGAGACTTAATTACTATTATATTGCTAGGTAGCTTGTTAGGTAGGAGAAGAAGAAGGAGAAGATACTACGATTATCCAGGCTATGGATATGGACCAGGGTATTGGTACTAGTTAGAATCTTTTTTTATATTGTAACTTTGACTTAACTCAATAGGTTGAAACATTAAAGGTTGAAAGGATGGATTAATTTCCATCCTTTTTTAATACCCATTGACAGTATATAGTAAATACCTTATAATATTTAGTGTGTCAAAAATATCGTATAACGATATAAAAGGGAGGGAAACTTTGGATATATCAGTAAAAACTGAAAAAATAGTTAAAAATGTAAGAGCAATAAGTAAGATAATACATATGAAACGTCATGAAATAGCACAAAGCAATAATTTAACTCTTGATCAGTTTCATACTCTAATCTTTCTTAACAATGTTGACAAGCCTCCAACTATAGGTGAAATGGCTGCAGAAACTAGCAAAGCACAAAATACAATATCTGAGCGTGTTTCACGACTTGAGGAAAAAGGTTTGGTGGAAAGGGTTAAAGATAAGAAGGATAGGAGAGTAAGCAGAGTAGTTTTAACAAGCATAGGGGCAGAACTTATAAACTCCATAAACTATCAAGCAAGCACTGAATTTGTGAAGAAAGCTTTAATAAATATTGAAGCTGAAGTTGTTGACAATATGCTATATGGACTAGAAGAACTAGCTAAACGTTTAGATGAGGAATAAGGAGGTAAGATAATGATTAGAAAGTTTATTTCATACTATAGACCGCATTGGAAGCTGTTTTTATTAGATATGGCTTGTGCATTTCTAATAGCGGCCTTAGATTTGGTATTTCCTATAGTAACTAGAGATGTTATAAACAATATTATTCCAGAAGGTAGAATTAGAACACTCTTTATAATTACAGGAGTTCTAGTTGTATTATATATAGTAAGGTATATTGCGAACTATATTGTAGACTATTACGGACATGTTGTGGGTACAAGAATGGAATTTGACATGAGAAAGGAGATTTTCTCCCATATACAATCATTGTCTTTTAGCTATTTTGATAATACAAAAACCGGTCATATAATGTCTAGAATTGTAAATGATTTAAGAGAAATTACAGAACTAGCACATCATGGACCTGAGGATCTTTTTATTTCTTTTGTGATGTTAATTGGTTCATTTTTCATTCTTCTTAGGATAGAATGGAGACTTACATTAATAATTTTCGCTTTTATTCCTATTATGATATGGTTTGCAATTACAAAAAGAAGCAAGCTAGAAAGAGCCTTTAAAGAGCAGAGAGTAAAAATTGCTAAGGTTAATGCACAGCTTGAAAACAGTATATCAGGTGTAAGGGTAGCAAAATCCTTTACAAATGAAGAGCATGAGATAGATAAGTTTGATGAGGGAAATAGTGAGTTCAAAGAATCAAGGGAAAATGCATTTAAAACGATGGCAGAGTTTACTGCTGGTATTCAATTTTTCTCAAACATTCTAAACCTTATAGTAATTAGCTTAGGTGGTTATTTTGCTTATAAAGAGCTTATTAATATGGGAGATTTATTTGCTTATTTACTATATGTAACTTTCTTTCTTCAACCAATTAGAAGACTTGCTCAATTTATTCAACAGTATCAAGATGGTATGACAGGATTTGAAAGGTTTATAGAAATAATGAATATTGAGCCTGATATTATGGATAGTGCAAATGCAGTTGAGCTTAAAGATGTGAAAGGTAGTATAGAGCTTAGGGATGTAACATTTAGTTATCAGGATAACAATAAAACTGTATTAGCAGGTTTGAACTATACTATTGAACCAGGAGAAACACTTGCATTAGTAGGTCCTTCAGGTGGTGGCAAGACTACATTATGCCATTTAATACCTAGGTTTTATGAATTAGATGAGGGAGATATACTGGTAGATGGTATTAGTATAAAGGATATCAAATTGAAATCCTTAAGAAAAAATATAGGCTTAGTTCAACAGGATGTATTCTTATTTACAGGTACTATTAAAGAAAATATACTATATGGGAACTTGGATGCTACAGATGAGGAAGTAATAGAAGCTGCTAAAAGTGCTAATATACACGATTTCATTATGACTTTACCAGATGGGTACAATACTTACATTGGAGAAAAGGGAGTAAAATTATCAGGTGGCCAAAAACAAAGAATATCTATAGCTAGAGTATTCTTAAAAAATCCTCCTATACTAATACTTGATGAGGCTACATCTGCCCTTGATAATGAAACTGAAATTGCTATTCAAGAGTCATTAGAAAGACTTTCTAAGGGTAGAACTACTTTAGTCATAGCACACAGACTTTCAACTATAAGAAATGCTGATGAGATTATTGTGCTTACTGACAAGGGAATAGAGGAAAAAGGAAAGCATGAAGAACTATTAGATAAAGATGGAATTTATGCAAAGCTTTATAAGGCGCAGTTTAGAGGATATATTCCAGATGGAGCAGTATAGTTTTATATATATGTCATTCCGAACAGAGTGAGGAATCTATGGAGGTGAATTAAATGGCAGTTTGGAAATGTACAGTATGTGGAGAAACAAAGGAAGGCAGATGCAGACCAAAAGAATGTCCTAAATGCGGGGCACCAAAAGAAAAATTTGAAAAAGAAGAGAAGTAGGATATAAAGAAAAAGCGGGGGGAAGTTCCGCTTTTTCTTTAATGAAAGCCTATATTTCCAATTGTTTTACAATATTTTTCGACTTTTTTTAATATATAGCGGCCAAGTATTATACCTACAATCATAAACCCTGCAAGTATCAGTTGTTCTATATGAATATGAAGCAGTGTATTTGTTCCTAGCATAATTCTTTTTTTGAGTAAATAAGAATGCTAATATTCCTGCTGACATTAAAACAATCCCAAATATTATTAGAGCCAATATATCTGCTTTATAGTGGGTAGTCAAAAGAATAGTTCTTCCTTCTTCTTTTATTTCCAATATAAGCTCTCTTAGATTTCTAGCAGACTGAGGGTCTAGTCCTGAAGTTGGCTCGTCAAGTATTACTATAGATGGTTCTGCTACCAAGGCCTTTGCAAGAGCTACTCTTTGTTTCATACCTGTTGAATATTTTTCTACAGTTTCATCTGCTCTTTTATCTAAATTAAATCTTTGATGTATAATGGTGATGTTGAGCCTAGTGAAGATTACATAAAATTTATTAGATTTTCATCAATAATAGGAGTTATATTTATTACATTTATTCTAATAATTATTTTTATAAAGCACTAAATAATATTCTTATAAATTTTATTTTTTCATGCAGTAATTTATTTTTTTTATGCGTCTTAAATATTAAGTATATAAAACAGTAAATTGCAATAAATGTATTGTAGAGTAGAGTACTATAAAGTGAACAAAACTGAAAAACATTTTACAAAAAGGCGAAAGCTGTCTATAATGGTAGTACATAATTATTTTCATAAAAGGAAGGTTGCGATGAAATATTTAAAGAAATTTCTGATTTTTGGTGATAGCAGAATTTTTCATATGTGTAACACTAGAATGAGTTGTAAGCTATTAGATTTGATAATGCCTAGGATAACTGAATTAGGAGGATTAATATTCTCGGGGATTATGCCCCTTATATTAATAGTAATTAATATTGGCAGAACTAGACCATTAGGCATTGAGTTGCTAGCATCATTATCTTTTAGTCAGGTTTTTGTTCAATTATTGAAAAGAATCCTTTCTAGAGAAAGACCATATAATATTTTAGATAATATAAGAACATTTGATATAGTTTTAAAAGACTATTCTTTTCCTTCAGGTCATACAACAGCTAGTTTTTCCATGGCTACAATACTTACGTATTATTTACCACAGTTCATGTTTATTTTTATTGCACTAGCATTTTTAGTTGGGATTTCCAGGATATATTTAGCTGTACATTATCCTTCTGATGTAATAGTTGGAATTATTTTAGGCGTTGCATCCTCCATAATAACACATTCATATTTCATAAATCATATGTTTAGAGTATCTATTTAGGAGCATTATTAATATAATGCTCCTTTTTGTATTATTTTGTAGCAAAGAAATGGTAAGAATTTTCAAAAAAGTCATTGACAAGACATGTACGTACATGATACCATTAAATCGACAGAAACTTGTACGTACAAGTAGAAAATATAAAGGGGGTTTAATAATGATTAAGGTATCCAGTGATGCTCAGCAATTATTAGAGCACATAGGAGGAAAGGAGAACATCTCAGCAGTATCACACTGTGCAACACGCTTAAGATTTGTACTTATTGACCCGAAAAAAGCAGATATTAGGAGAATTGAAGAGATTGAAGCTGTAAAAGGAACTTTCACTCAGGCAGGGCAATTCCAAGTTATTATTGGAAACGAAGTAGCTACTTTTTATAATGAATTCGTAAAAATAGCAGGAGTAGAAGGAGTTAGTAAGGATACTGCCAAAGTAGCTGCAAGAAAAAACATGAACTTATTACAAGTATTTATTTCTCATTTAGCTGAAATTTTTGCACCATTAATACCAGCTATAGTAGTCGGAGGTCTTATACTAGGTTTTCGTAATGTAATTGGAGATATTAAGATGTTGGAAAACGGTACCAAAGCACTAACAGAGGTATCTCAATTCTGGGCAGGGACTCATCATTTCTTATGGTTAATAGGAGAAGCAATATTTCATTTCCTACCTGTAGGTATCACATGGTCTATAGCTAGAAAGATGGGAGCTACTCCAATATTAGGTATTGTATTAGGTATCACATTAGTTTCACCACAGTTATTAAATGCCTATGGTGTTGCAGGTGGTGCAGAGGCTCCAGTATGGGACTTCGGCTTCGCTCAGATTAAAATGATTGGTTATCAAGCACAGGTTATACCAGCAATGCTAGCAGGATTTTTACTTTCTACTATAGAGCTTAAGCTACGTAAAATTGTTCCAGCATATATTTCAATGATAGTTGTTCCTTTCTTTGCATTAGTTCCAACAGTTCTAATAGCGCATACAATATTAGGTCCTATAGGCTGGGCAATTGGTTCATTTATATCCGATGTTGTTTATGCAGGACTAACTTCAGTAGTAGGTTGGTTATTTGCAGCAATATTTGGCTTTGCTTATGCACCATTAGTTATTACGGGATTACATCATATGACAAATGCTATTGACCTACAGCTAATGAGTGAATTTGGGGGAACTAACCTATGGCCAATGATAGCATTATCTAATATAGCTCAAGGTTCTGCAGTATTAGCAATCATATATCTTAATAGAAAAAACGAAGAGGAAAAACAAATATCTATTCCAGCTACAATCTCTTGTTATTTAGGAGTAACTGAGCCTGCAATGTTTGGAATTAATTTAAAATATGTATATCCATTTTTAGCAGCTATGATTGGGTCTGCAATTGCAGCTATTTTCTCAGTAGGTACAGGAGTTATGGCTAACTCAATAGGCGTTGGAGGGTTACCAGGAATTTTATCAATTCAACCCCAACATATGTTTAAATTTGCCATAGCTATGATAATTGCAATTGTAGTACCGTTTGGATTAACTATTGTACTGTCAAAAACTAAGATAGGTACTAAAAAAGCATAGGATTAATTTAAGGAGGGGATTGTAGACCTGTATGAAAACTGTCACCCTAAGACAGGCAGTATAAGCTGACACGTTTTCTGTCATCCTGAGACGGGCAGTATAAGCCTTACTAACGAAGGATCTACTCACAAAGGGTCTACTTTTCCCTTTTTCAATCATTTACTAGAAGGAGAAGGCTTATGAAGGATTTTAAAAAGAGTGTAATTTATCAAATATATCTTAAATCATTTAATGATACCGATGGAGATGGAATAGGAGATTTAAATGGTGTAACAGAAAAACTAGACTATCTAAAGACTTTAGGTGTGGACTATATATGGATAACTCCAATATACGTATCACCCCAAAGAGACAATGGCTATGATATTTCTGATTACTACAGCATAGATCCTCGTTTTGGAACAATGAAGGATTTCGAAGAATTGATTAAAGAGGCAAGTAATCGTGGAATTCATATTATGCTAGACATGGTATTTAATCATACTTCTACAGAACATAAATGGTTTAAGAAAGCCTTATCTGGAAATGAAAAATATAAGAATTACTATATTTTTAAGAGTTCTAAAGAAGGAAAGGAACCAACTAACTGGGAGTCCAAATTTGGTGGTTCAGCTTGGGAATATGTAGAGGCGCTTGATGAGTATTACCTACATTTATTTGATGTAACACAAGCTGATTTAAATTGGGAAAACGAAGAAGTTAGAAAAGAGATATTTAAAATCTTAAATTTTTGGATAGAAAAAGGTGTTAAGGGATTTCGATTAGATGTCATAAATTTAATTTCAAAACCTTTCAAATATGAAGATGATTATGAAGGAGATGGACGTAGATTTTATACAGATGGTCCTAAAATTCATCAATACTTGAAAGAGCTTAGTAAAGAAACATTTGGCAAGCATGAAGACATGGTAACAGTTGGAGAAATGTCATCTACAAATCTTGATAATTGTATTAGATACTCGAATCCAGATGAAGAGGAACTTTCAATGGTTTTTAACTTTCATCATCTGAAAGTAGATTATGAGAATGGAGATAAATGGACCTTAATGGACTTTGACTTCAAAGAGTTAAAGGACATTTTTGAGCATTGGCAGGTAGGAATGCAAAAAGGAAATGGCTGGAATGCACTGTTTTGGTGCAATCATGATCAGCCACGCATTGTTTCACGTTTCGGAGATGACAAAAATTATCATAGTGAATCTGCTAAAATGTTAGCTACAACCTTGCATATGATGAGAGGTACACCCTATATTTATCAAGGTGAAGAAATAGGAATGACGGATCCAAACTTTGACCATATATCAGATTATCGTGATGTAGAAACTCTAAATATTTATGAAATTAAAAAAGAAAAAGGAATAGACGAAAAAGATATTCTTAACATTATTAAAAGAAAATCTAGAGATAATTCTAGAACACCTATGCAATGGAATTCTAAAACAAATGCTGGATTTACTATAGGTAAACCATGGATTAATTTAGCATCAAATTATGAAAAATTAAATGCAGAAAATGCATTAAGAGATACGGATTCTATACTTTGGCATTATAAAAGGCTTATTGAATTAAGAAAAGAATATGACATTATTGCCTATGGAGATATTCAATTTATTTCAAAGGATCACGAGGATATTTTTGTTTACGTGAGAAGCTATGAAGATGAAAAGATGTTAGTAATAAGTAATTTCTATGGAAAAGAAACATTGTTTGAACTTACTTCAAAGTCAAACTTTGAGAATTATATTAGTAATATATTAATTTCAAATTATAAAGATTCTCCTAAGGAGTATAGGAGAATTAGACTAAGACCCTATGAATCAATTGTATATCATCTTGTGAGAAAATGAAAATGATGGTAAAATATTAATGGTGATGTATTGTGAATATAAAATATATAAATATCTATAATGAAATGGCAGCTGAAATTGAAAAGGGTGAATTAATTCCTAGATCAAAGCTTCCTTCTGAAAATGAGCTTATGCAGAGATATGATGTTTCTAGGGACACAATACGAAAGGCATTAGATTTGTTAGCTAAGAATGGCTATATACAAAAGATTAAAGGTAAAGGCTCCATAGTTTTAGACATTAATAAATTTGATTTTCCAGTATCAGGGTTAGTTAGTTTTAAAGAATTAGCTCAGAAAATGGAAAAGAAGCCTGAGACTGTTCTTGTTACATTACAACTAATTAAACCAGATGAAATGTTAGCAGAGCAGCTACATGTATCTAAAAATGACGAAGTTTGGAAGGTAATAAGAGTAAGGAAAATTGAAAACGAAAATATAATTCTTGATAAGGATTTTATAAATAAAAAGATTGTACCAACATTAACTGAAGAAATTTGCTTGGATTCTATATATGAACATATTGAGAATACATTGGGATTACAAATCAGTTTTGCAAAAAAAGAAATCACAGTAGAAAAAGCTACTAAAGAAGATAAAAAACACTTGGATTTAGATAGTTGCAATATGGTAGTAGTAGTAAAAAACTATGTATACCTAAGTGATGCAACTCTATTTCAATACACCGAATCAAGACATAGAACAGACAAATTCAGATTTGTTGACTTTGCAAGGAGAAGCTATTAAAATATACTATTATATATATAAAAGGAGGGCTTATAGTGTTTTTTAGCAAAGAAAAAATCTATTCTCCCATAAAAGGTATTGTTAAACCGATAGAAGAAGCACCTGATAAAGTGTTTTCACAAAAAATTATGGGAGATGGATGTTGTATAGAGCCTGAGGAAGGCATAGTAGTGTCACCTGTAAATGGAATAATTGCTACTGTATTTCCAACTAAGCATATGATAGGAATTAAATCACAAAAAGGATACGAAATTATTATTCATGTTGGCATGGATACAGTATCTTTAAATGGAGAGGGTCTCACAGCTTTAGTTGATGTAGGAGACAAGGTTAAAGTAGGGGATAAGCTACTTGAAATTGATATAGAAAAAATAAAAGACAAAGTCCCTTCTCTAGTAACACCGATAGTTATCACTAATTTAGTGAATAAGAATGTTAGATTAATTAAAGAAGGTAAAGTTGATAGAGGAGAACTAATAATAGATATTAAATAATTAAATAGCATGTATAAATAAAGCTCTTTTTAAGTATTGTTTTTCATTACTTAAGAGGGCTTTTTTATTGACATTAAATCATGCTGGTAGTATACTATAATCAGATGAACATATGAACAGTCGTTCATATGTTTGCATATACTAGGATTAGATACATAACAGAATAAGGGGGAAAGCAAAATGATCAGGAGAGATATTGTATTAGAAGGCTTAAACTGCGCTAATTGCGCTGCTAAGATAGAAAACAAAGTAAATAACATGGAAGAAATAGAAAGTGCAAGCTTTAGCTTCGCCACTAAGATTATGTCTATTGAATATTATGAAGAGCATGGCTTTGATTTGATTTTAGGCAAGATTAAAAAGATTGTAAATACATTGGAGCCTGACGTAATTGTTAAAACTCAAAATGATTCCAAGAAATTAGCAATACATGGTCATCATCACAGTAAAAGCGAATGCTGTGCAGGTCACTCTCATGACCATAGTCATGGACATAGTCATGGTGAAGGTGAGCACGGTCTACTAAATAAAAAAACAATAAAGCTTGGGATAGGAATAATCTTTTTTATAGCTGCCTTTATTTTTGACAGAAGTATAAGTATACAATTACCTTTATTCATAATAAGCTATTTCCTAATAGGTGGAGATGTGCTTCTTAGAGCAATTAGAAATATTATGAGAGGTCAAGTATTTGATGAAAACTTTTTAATGGCTCTTGCAACAGTTGGAGCATTTGCTGTTAAGGAATATCCAGAGGCAGTATCAGTAATGCTATTTTATCAAATAGGTGAGATGTTTCAGGATATGGCGATTGAGCGTTCAAGAAAATCTATTAGCTCACTTTTAAATATTAGACCAGATTATGCTAATCTAAAAACTGATGAAAGCTTAGTAGTTGTAAGACCAGAGACAATAAATGTTGGGGACTATATAGTAATTAAACCGGGAGAGAGAGTACCACTAGATGGGGTAGTAATCGAAGGGGAATCAATGGTTGATACCTCTGCACTTACAGGAGAATCAGTGCCTAGAAAAATAAAAACAGGCGAGGATATACTAAGTGGATTTGTTAATAACAGTGGATTACTAACTGTAGAGGTAAAGAAGAAATTTAATGAATCCACAGTTTCTAGAATATTAGATTTAGTGCAAAATGCTAGCAGCAAGAAGGCACCGACTGAGAACTTTATCACAAAGTTTGCTAGATACTATACTCCAGCAGTAGTTATTGGGGCTGCTCTAGTAGCTGTTATACCTCCAATATTTACTGGCGACCCATTTTCAGAATGGCTCTATAGAGCCTTAATATTCTTAGTAATATCCTGTCCATGTGCCTTAGTTATATCAATTCCGCTAGGATTCTTTGGAGGAATAGGTGGAGCTTCTAAATCAGGGATACTTATTAAGGGTGGAAACTATCTAGAGGCGTTAAATCAGGTAGATACTATTGTATTTGATAAGACTGGGACCTTGACTCAGGGAGTATTTAAGGTATCAGAGATAAATGAGGAGAATGGATTTTCAAAAGAAGAGGTTTTAAGAGCAGCTGCTTTTGCAGAGACTCACTCAAACCATCCAATTGCAAAATCCATTATCGAAGAGTTTAATGGGAAAATAGACGAAAGTGTAATCGAAAACTATGAAGAAATATCAGGACATGGTATAAAAGCTAATGTAAGTGGTAGTGTTGTATTAGCAGGAAATCTAAAGCTGCTAGAAAGAGAAGGTATAAAAGCTACTCAGGTTAGCAAATCAGGAACTATAGTTTATATAGACATAGATGGAAGATTTGCAGGAAGTATAATTATCTCAGATATGCTAAAAGATGATTCTGTAAAAGCTATGGAAGCTCTAAGAAATCAAGGAGTTAAAAAGCTTGTGATGCTAACAGGGGACTTAGATAATGTTGCAAAACAAGTGGCAACAGAGCTTAACCTTGACGAATACTATTCAGAGCTATTACCTGAAGACAAAGTAAATGTACTAGAGAAAATAGCTAAAGAAAAAGGTAATAAAGGCAAGCTAGTATTCGTAGGAGACGGTATCAATGATGCACCAGTTCTAGCAAGGGCAGATATAGGAGTAGCCATGGGAGGACTTGGTTCAGATGCAGCCATAGAGGCAGCGGATGTAGTGCTGATGACCGATGAACCATTAAAGCTTTCACAGGCAATATCCATAGCTCAAAAAACTAAAAAAATAGTCATTCAAAATATAATATTAGCCCTAGGAGTCAAAGGCATAGTCTTAGCCCTAGGAGCCTTCGGAGTAGCCACAATGTGGGAAGCAGTATTTGCAGACGTAGGTGTAGCATTATTAGCAGTATTAAATTCAATGAGGGTTATGAAAGTTAAATAAGCATAGAGAAACAGCTCAGACTGAAAAAGTTTAGGCTGTTTTTTAATGCAACTTATGCCTTTAAAATGACCACTTATGCCAAAAGAGTTGTCCCTATAGTTTAACTATGATATTTTTGATTTACAATACATATCTTTAGTTCCTTCATTTGCAACATACGATTCTTTTATTACTTATGGAAATATTGCATCATTAGGATTTCTCTGTGAGGGAATTACTTTGATGCCATATGCAATAAATAGAAAAGTCAAGGAGGTGAGCTAAATGAAAGCAAAAACTAGATTATTAAGTAGTATGGCAGTAGTAGCTATGGTATTTGCAAATTTAGGACTAAACATTAACTGTATAGGGATTTTGTATCAGCCTAAATGTCCTAAAAAGGCATAATTTGAAAGATAAGTAAAATATAATGGGGTAAACGTATAAGAATACAATGAAACTTAGGAAGACTATGTTTATGAGTAAGATAAGACTGAAAATAGTACCATAAACTGTTTTACTATGCCATTTTGAGATTAAAGTGTTAATTTAAGTAATAATAAAATCTACTGAATGGTCCAAATAGGGATGAAGCATTAAAGGTTAAATATAAGGAGGATACTATGATGAAAAATCTTGAAAATACTATTAAAACAATAGTTTTGAGTTTCTTAGTTATTATTTTGACTTTTGGTAGTAATGTTTACGCTACAGATGAAAACACCTATCAGTACGAGCTTGAAAAAAATATATTATGGAATATCTATCTTTAAAAGAAAATGTTATTTTTGATATTAAGGATCCTATTGAATTATATGATAGTGAAGAAAATCCTGCTTTTCTATGCTTTAGTCTTAACGATAAAGGCTATATTATAATAAATAGATATGACTTTAGTATCCCTGAGTACAGCCTACGTAATTCTAATGTTTTTTTAAATTCCAAGAAAAAGATTTACTACGATGGTCCACTTAATTATCTTGAATTATCTGGAGAAGAACTTATAGATGCTAAAAGTGGAATGGTTCTTAGTACTATTGATGAATTTAAGATAAAAAGTAGGCTCGAAATGAATGATAAATTAAGCATAAATGAAAAACTGAAAAAGATAGATACTTTGATGGAATATAAAGAAATATACAGAACAGAAACGGAGTCCATTGTTCTTTCACATAAATTAGAAACTTATGATTATAATCCTGATGGAAGGTGTGGGTCTGTGGCAACAGCTATTTTGCTCCAATATTATGATAATAATATCAATGAAAGCTATGTCCCAGATAGATATGACTATGAAAATGGGTTAATAAATCATTTAGTGCCTTATATAGAGGGTACTTCTATGGGAAATACACCAGAAGAGTTAAAAAATGGCTTAAATGATTATTTAGATGATCAAAATATAATTAATCCAGCAAATCTTTACTCTTATAGTATAAGCAGAATAAAATCTAAAATAGACTCAGATAGGCCAATTATTGTTGACTTAAATAATCATTCTACTTACAATGAACATTGGGTTGTAGCGCATGGGTACAATATTGTAGACAAGATTATTTTGCCTGATATTGTAACTGTAATCGTTAATGATGGTTGGGGGAACAATGATATTAATATTGATCCTGCAAATATTGGTAAATTAGTTTATTTAGATGATTAATTTATTTAGGTGACATTTATGAAGAAAGTTTCATTTTCTATTGCTTTTTTGATTTTTGGTGTAATTGTTTTAATTGTTGTTCACAATAAGTTGTTGAGTAATAATAATAAATCCGTTTCAATTAACTTTGAAGAAATAAAATACATAAAGTTAGTATCATTGCCCGTGCCACCTAGATATAAGGTTGTAAATGATGAAAAAGATATAAAAAAAATAGCTGAGTTTATATCTAAATTAAAAGTAGAGACTTATTCAACTGAAGGAATTAATGGCTGGATATTTATGTTAAAGATTAAGTTTAAGAATGGTGAGGAAAATGATTTTGTTGTTGTTAATAATAATCTAATCAGTTATGACAATAAATTTTATTGCGTTAATAATAATGTAGAAACTTTTTTTAAGCAGCTATATCCACACTTGGAATATGAAGAACTAGAATGGCTAAACAAAAGTAAAAATGACAATGGAGGTGCGAAATGAAAAAGGTTATTGTATGTATATTAAGTATAGTCTTAATGCTTTCTACAGTTTCTTTAGTTGGTGCTGAAGATTTTGACTTTAACGTAAATAATGCTGAATACTTAAATGATAAAGTAAAAGAAGACTTACAAGTTCGTTCATTAGCCTGTCCGGAATGTGTTATAGGTAGATTTTTAAGGACTGACGTTAGATACATTACTGTAACAAATGAGGCGGGAATTATTCTTGAAAAATGGAAGGTTGAGTATTATAGATGTATGAATTGTGGTTATTTAGAAGTAGTTGAAACACAGATAATTTAATATCTATGTGAAGCAGAGGGGTGGGGTATTTACCCTAGGGCATCATTTTATGGAATCTAGGAACAGGATATAATCACATATATGACTGTGATATCAAAGGCTTCTTTGATAATATACCTCACAAAAATCTAATGAGAGTAATATCAAAATACATGATGCAGGGGGATGCAGGGGTCAGGCTTGAATTATTTTTCTGATTATTTCACTTTAGATAATGGGGTTATATATATTGATGACAATATTGATGTACCTGAAAATGAATGAGACAAGCTTTCTATAGTCTTAAAAGACATTAATGCATTGTATAAATATGGGAATATATATTTCGATTCTACACAAAAAATTCAGTTTAGAACTGTTGATGAACTAGCTAACTTCAAAGGCGTCAGCTTGAAAGACCTTTATGATATGAAGGGTGTGGCTGATTCTGAATTAAATGAAGAATTAGTGATTCAACATAATGATTATGGACTGTTCTATAATCCTGAAGCCCCGCCTTTTAATTTGGAAGGAAAGGCAAATGTTAGATATTTACAAGAATATGAAGAAGATTTAATTGATTTGCTTATTAGATATCCAAATCTTTATATTATGCCAGCTTTACAAACATGCTAGCAATGTCGCAGAAGGACAACCATGGGATTATAAAAGAGTAATAGGATGGAATAATTATAGAATGTGTACTATGAATGGAAGGCAATACGCTTTGACAGGAGAAGATATTGGGAATATTCATTATGCATATGTAGGGCGTAGTCGTGGATTTTCTACTAATACATTATGCATGGCTGGAGGACTTGTACAAATATTAACATCAAGAGGTGCAGCTTTGTTTCAGTTTAGTTTCGACAGTTATTATGATGCTCCCACCGACCAAGCTGCTATAAGAAGAGGCGCTCTTTGGTACGATACAGGTAGCTTTAACTAGCATGAATTCTATTAAAGTATGCCCTAAGAATGCTAACCCAAATATTAATCATATATTTTAATTAACATATAAATTAGAAAAGGAGTATAATTAGGTAAACAAAGTTGTTAAGGTTTGCCGAATTATACTCCTTCATTAATATTATTTTATTAATAAACAGAAATATGGATTATTGTTTAAATATAACTAATAGGAAAAGTTGTGTTAATTATTATATTTGAATAAATGGGGGGGTAATGAATGAAAAAGAGAATAATGACTATAATTATTATAGTGACCATACTTGTTATTTTGGTTATATTTATGACATATCAGATTTATGAAAAGTATAACACTAAATCACTTATTGAAAACGTAAATGATATTTCACAAATAACAATATATAATTCCGAAACACATAAAAGTATTAATATCAATGCTGAAAGTGAAATAAAAAAGAAAGCAACTAAATGGAATCAAATAATTGTAAAAAGAGATAAACCAGTTTTTGATATGAATGATCCATATATAGTAGTTATAACTTATAATGCAAATGGTGAAACTCTAGAAACTTTTTATACATCAAAAGAAGAAATTGTCCAATATCATTGGAAGTTACAAATAATTGAAGGGAACGACCCATACCATGAACTATCCTATGAATTCCATTAACAGGATATGGTTTAGAATATATTTGGCAAGCATTTTAGATGTTACCGCGGTAAATGCCAGATTTCTAAATAATTCATTTGGTTTCAAATATGTTTTCATAGCTTCTATTTTTTCTACACCGTATAAGGAACAATTATTTTCATGGTTTAATCCCAATATAATAGTTGACTTAGTGGGAATCAGTATTTGCAGATATAGGTGTAGCAGTATTGATTTCAATGAGGGTTATGAAGAATTAAATTAGATACTAGAAATACAGCTCAGACTGAAAAAGCTTGGGCTGTTTTTTTGCAACTTATGCCTTTAAAACGACCACTTATGCCAAAAGGGTTGTCTCTAAAGTTTGATTATGATACTTTTGAATTACAATAAAACTAAAATCTAAGGAAGACGAAATATGATTAATCAAATGGCTTGTTATATTGTTAAGAAAATGAAAAGGAATAATGTAATTGATGAGGATAACATGGAGCTATATATTTTTGGAATTGAAATCCTATTAATAACGATTATTAAATATCTAGGATTATTTATTATAGCATTGTTACTAGGAGTTGTAAAAGAGGCTATTACTTTTATTATAGCTTTTAGTATGTTGAGGATTCAGGCTGGAGGAGTACATTTAAAATTCTTTTTGGTAATGTAAAAAGTTCTATGAAAAAATAATGGTCAAAAAATAGTGTTTTTAAAGCAAATTTTGAGTAGGTTCTCCCGCCACCCTTGACAAAAATAAGAAAATGCTTAAGCAAAAGTAACAAGGGCGAAGGGAACTCAAA